>CANPPW010000005.1 GCA_947576095.1 uncultured Mycoplasmatota bacterium
TATCACAACTTTAATCGAGGCAAAGCCTCGGGGAATTATACCCAAAGAGATTAAATGGTTTTATATGCACATAAGTAAAATTGATTGAACTATGATATTTCCACTTTGGATCTAAAGTAAAATCAATTGGTAAAATTGTTACACACAAGACTAAAAACAAATATATATACATAATAGTGAACTTAATAATATATTTCTTTTCTTTTTTCTTCAAATATATTTGATATATAATAAAATACATCAATGAGATTATTATAAAACTTTCGATATATTCCAGCATTTTCATACCTCCAATTAAACTTGCAATTTTATTATTTTGTAATAAATCTATAAATAGCATAAACTACCCATATTAGCCAAGAAAATATCCAAGCTGAGTGTGTAAAAAACTTTGTGTAAAATCTATCTAACCATGGTAATTTAAGTTTTAGGAATCTTAATTGATTCCTTTTTCTATGATTTAATCATATCATAGAACATTTAATTGTAAAAGTTCTAAATTCTATCCTCAAACATAATTGATAGTTCTCCCAGAATTAAATCCCAGTTACGGTATCTTCCATTCCATTTTTTTGTAATGTTTATAGTTGCTAAATAAAGGCATTTTATTAATGCTTCATCAGACGGAAATACAGATTTGGTTTTTGTATATTTACGATAGGAACGATTTAAGCTTTCAATCACATTAGTCGTATACATAATCTTTCTTACTGGTTCTGAATAACTGAAGAATGGACAAATGGCATCCCAGTTTTCCTCCCATGATTTCAGAGCTGTTGGATATTTATTCTTCCATTTCTCTTTTATTTTCTGTAATTGTTCATATCCTGATTTTTCATTTTTAGATGTATAGATTGTTTTTAAATCTTCACAAAATGGCTTTAACTCTTTATATGATACAAACCTTACTGAATTTCTGATCATATGAACGATACATCTTTGTTGTACTGTTTTAGGAAATGCAGCCTGAATTGCTTCCTTCATTCCTGTTAGGCCATCAGAACATAAAATTAGAATATCTCTTATTCCTCGGCTTTTTAAATCATTGAAGACAGAAAGCCAAAATTTAGCAGATTCATTTTCTCCTATCCATATCCCTAATACATCTTTTTCTCCATATTCATTAATGCCTAATACAATGTAAGCAGCTTTTTTCACAACACTAGAATCATCTCTTACACTAAAATGTACTGCATCTACAAAACATATTGGATATATACTTTCTAACGGTCTATCTTGCCATTCTTTTATTTTTGGAAGTATTTGATCCGTTATGTTGCTTACCATTGTAGAGGATACTTCTATACCATATAAATCTTGTATTTGTTCATTGATTTCACGAGTAGATAATCCTCTTCCATATAGAGATATGATTTTATTTTCTATACCTGAAACATCTCTTTTATTTTTTGGCACTATTTTAGGCTCAAACTCATTATTTCTATCTCTTGGTGTTTCAAAATCAAACTCTCCAAATTCACTTTTTAATTTCTTTTTAGTTTTTCCATTTCGGTAATTTGTTTTTCCTTTTTTATTATCATATTTTTGGTAGCCCATACTTGTCTCAAATTCTGCATTCATCATTTCTTGCAAGGAGTCCTTAAATAAGTCTTTGATTGCACTTGATAAATCCTGGGCACTTTCTATTTCATAGTTTTCTTGTAATATTTCTAATATCCTTTTTTCCTTTACTTTTTTCTTCCATATTAAAATCTCTCCATTTCTTCTATTTTATCATGGAAAGATTTCTATTTTACACAGATTTATTTACAGACTCCACAATCAGTTGCAGAAGCAACTTATAAAATTATAAAAATGGAGTTTGCATATAATAGATGTTTTGATTCTTTTGAAGAGCTAGAACGCGAATTATTTGATTATGTGAATTGGTATAACAACATTCGCATTCATGGTTTTCTAGATTATCAGACACCTGTTCATTACAGATTGCAAGTGTCCTTATAAAAATTGTCTAATAATGTGTTGACAATCCAATATCTTTAAACAAATTATACCATCCTTCCTATACGTATTTTTTTGATTTTTAGTTCCACTTGTAAAACCATTTCAAATTTTAGTGTCATTACTTTTCTATCTCTAATACTAATTCCTTTTCAGTTAGTTATAATTGATATTAAAAAAACAAATAAATTTTTACTATCATTTAAGACAGAATATTTAACAATCGTCTCTTTCTTATCAGAACATAAAATTATTCCTGTTGTTGGATTGTTCAGTCTTTACTTCATTAGCAAAATATTATACATAAAAATTCATTTGTACAATATCTTGATAAGTTGATTTATCCGATTTCACTTCAATCTTCTTCTGGATTAAAGTTATGTTCCATAAGCAATAAAGATACTTGTCCGTCTTGTACAATACATAACATAGATGTTTCACAATGAACAAAAATGCCATAATTATGATTTCTTACAAATTTTCACCATTCGTTTTTGATTGGGATCAACACACTATAATTATAAAAAAAGAACATCTTTATTAAAATGCTCTCTTTTCTAATAATTATTTTTTTTTCTTATTATGAAATAACTAGTTCCACCTACTAATAAAGCAGAAACTGAACTGATTGCCAATAATAGATAATTAATTTTTTTCTCTTTAGAGTCTTCCTGTTTTAAATGATGATTGTCTTTCTCTTTATTGGAATCAGCAGATTTATAAGACACAATATATTTTCCTAATCCTTTATTGGTAAAGACTACTTCATTACCGGTAACTTTACAATTCAATTTGACTACACTGCCATCTTCTCTAATAGCATAGATAGCGTCAAAGATTTTGTTAGGATTCAATTTAATTGCTTGCTCAATAAATTCGTTAGATAAATCTATCTTTTTATTGTCTTTTGTTTCAAGAGATAATTCAAAAATTTCACTATCTTTTCCATAACGGTTTATCTGTGCTTCGCTCAAATTGAGTTTTTTATAATCTAAAGTGGCATCCCCATAGTTCGACAGTATTTCATTAGGAATCTTAACATTTACGATTCCATTGGTTATCTCATGATGAGGGCTATCCGATTCACTTGGTTTTGTTGTCTGACCATTACTTAGATTATTCTTCTTTGGAGTATCTTCAGTATTTGAAGTATTTGGCCTTGAAGGAATCGATGGTTTTCCTTCTTGATTAGTATCAGAATTTGTTACTTCATTATTATTTGAAGGCTTATCATTTGGTTTTCTTTTTATCCAAGTTACGACTGCAGTCGCATATCCTTTATTGCCAGCTCTATCTACAAACTCAAATGTAAATTCAGCATTTTCATTGAAAGTATAGGTTGCTTTACCATTTCCCAAAATTGTAACCTCTTCACTTGGTTTTAAAGTTGCTACAACTGGTCCTTCAGTTGGATCTTGTGTGCTATATTCAATATCTGCAGTTGGAGCTTCTCTATCTATCCAATCAACAGTTACTGTACTACTCCCCTTATTTCCAACCCTATCTACAAACTCAAATGTAAATTCACCATTATCTGTAAATGTATATGTATCTTTACCACCATTATTTGTGACAGTTACTTCTTCACTTGGTTTTAAAGTGACTACTACATCCTTATTTGTCCATGTTTTAGCACTAAACTCAAATTCTGCTGTTGGAGCTTCTTTATCAATCCAATCGACAGTTACAGGAATAATGCCATCATAACCATTTTCATCTTTATATTGAAAATTGAATGTTTCATTATGTGTAAATGTATATTCATTGCTCGCGTTGTTGTTAAATATCCTATATCCCTCTTCGAGTTCTAAGGTAACTTTGACATCCTGGTTCGTCAAAGTGGTAGTAGAAAATTTGATTTTATAATTTGGCACTTTTGAAATCCAATTTACAGTCACAGTTGCTGTACCTACATTTCCTGCTTTATCGACGAACTCAAATGTAAATTCGCCATTCTTTGTAAATGTATATGTATCTTTACCACCATTATTCGTGATAGTAACTTCTTCACTAGGCACTAAAGTAGCGATGACTTCTCCATCTGTTAAATGAACAGTATTAAATTCAAATTCTGCTGTTGGAGACTCTGTATCAATCCAGTCGACTGTAATAGTCTTAGAACCGACGTTTCCTAATGCGTCTTGAAACACTAATTCAGTCGTTCCGTTTTCTAAAAATGTAAGTGTTTTGCTTCCATCTACTGGATTGGTTGCCAATTCGACGTCAGTCGATAAGATTGTTATATCTTTTTTATCAAATGTAATTGTAGCTACGACATTTTCCTTTGTTATTTCAGTCGTACTAAATTGCACTGTAGCTTTAGGAGCAGTTTTGTCAATCCAATCCACTTTTGCAGTAGCTGAACCTGTATGTCCATTTCTATCGACAAATTCGAATGTAAATTCGCCATTTTCTGTGAAAGTATATGTAGTTTTTCCGTCATTGTTTGTTACAGTGATAGGTCTATTTTCATCAACTAATTCTGCAACTACATCTTTATTAGTCTTTTTAACGATATTGTAGTTTATTTCTGCTGTTGGATTTTCACTAGCTGATGGGTCCTCGTATAAGTTTATAAGTGCTATTGAAAAGAAATATTGAAGTCCATGCTCGTAAACTGATGGGCAATTTACTCTGACATATTTAGCTAAAACAGGGCTATCGAAAGAAATCTTTTTTAGCGTAGCATTATCACCTAAATTACTTTTTGACGCAGCAAGTTCCCAGTTTGTACCGTCCATACTTACATAAATATCTAATCGACTTGCTTTTCCTGATGGATAATTACCAAGAGCAGAAGTCGCTCTAGCATCTGGAACATAATCTATCTCAGATACATATCTAGGTTTATCAAGTTCTATGGTAGCATAGGCTGGAATATATTTTTTGCCTATACTTTGTTTATTGTAGTAACTGTGCCATGCTGTATTTATATTTCCATCTAGTATATTATCTTTGTTTCCTCCACTTGTACCAGAAACGTCTATTACCTTCAAATTATCCCTAATTATATAACGATGTGTTTCAGAAGATGTATTTGCAGTAAATGTATAATATACTGGTTCACTCATAGTATAAATGCCTGTTGCAAGCATTCTAACATAAACTCTAACGTCTCCCTTAAAAGTTGGATTCGTATCTGCGAAAGAGTTCCATTCGCCATTAGGATCTAATGTCCACTCCATCTTATCTGTCGCTCCAGTAATACGATTTTCTAAATCGTCAATAGAAACTGTGTTAGTTGGGAAGACACCTGTTTTAATGTCAATAGTATATATATTTTCATCAGTCATAGGTAGTCCAGTAATATGAATTTTAATGTCATTATCTCCTGTAATACTGTTTAATTGTTCTCTTGTCAATTGTGCTGAGTGTTCATAGCTAGGAATCCATGTATTACCACCATCAATACTGTATGTCCAGCTTACTTGAGCACTTTGTAATTGTTTAGATAGTACGATTTGACCCGCATTAGCTCCATCAAACGAGAAAGTGGCAACCCTAGAATCCACTACACCTAAAATAGCATTGGCAATTACTGGAACTTCTTTATAATAAATTGTTTCTTTACTAGTTGCCTTTGTTGCTTTACGAAGCGTTTCATCTTGCAACATCATAAGTCTACTACGATATCCAGCAGTTGTTATCTTAGAACCGATTCTTCTCGTTAAATCGTACATTGGTAGTGGATGAAATGTATAAGTCTCAGCAATCTCTTCTGCTAAATTAATCAAATCTTCTTCTGTTTTTGAACTATCAGTCATATAAAGATTTACAAGTCCAATCCATGCATCTAGATTTATAATTTCTTCGTTTAAAGCATCTCTATAAATTTGTTCTAATTTTTTTGTATCTTTTTTATAGACGTCTTCTAACAACATTATCATTTCAGCTTTTTCATACTTTTCATATTCATTTTGTGCTTCTTGTGAAAGTAATAAATAAGAGCCTGATTGGATACCACCACTATTGGTAGCATATTTACTTCCCCAACCATTAATTCCACCACCACTAGTGTTGGCCCATCCTGTTGTAACAACACTATTAGCTAATTGCCATGCATATTTTCCACCACCTGCATTATATAGATAAACATAAGCGGCATGTCCTGGTTGTCCTACTACACGTGCAGGATATCCCCAAACACCATACAAATTGGCAGCAGTCTTAGATAAACCACCACAGACAGCACCCTCTTCAAATACAATCCATAGTTTAGGCTTACCAGATTGATAAGTTATGTTATATTTTGAAAGATTATATTTTTGATCCCATTTGGCATAATTCCCTTGACTATAATATTGAGGTCTATAATAACTATAGCCTAAAGTATAATTTATGTATTTGTAAGGGTTAAAGCGTTCTGCCGTAGTTGGAAATTTCTTAGAATAGTCATGTAACCACAATATTTCTTCATCATCAATATTGGTAATCATAACCCCACGCATTTCATCTATTGTATAATTTTCAAACATTGCAGTATCTAATTGACCATTCTTATGCATTTCTTTATATATTTGGTAACGAGTAACTGCATTGGAAAATTGGTTTCCCCCAATCCATAAGCCAACATTGGTAGAATGTGTCAAAGATAAAGATAACATCATTCTTAAATATAAATCTTTATACTTGGTACCTAATGTCGTTACATTTTCATTTGATAAATCTTCTTTATAAGTATGATACAAATTGCTAAGTACTTGTAGAGCTCTTTCATAAGTTCCATTAGGTCTTCCGCCTATTGTCCATAGACGAAGAGCTTCTTCATTATTTAAAAACCAATTTAATGTTTCATAATTTTTAGAATCACTCTCTAAAAATGAACGAAGTTGATACTGACCTACTCTTTTAATAAAAGTTCTTTGAAGTAAAACAAGTTTTAAATCACCTTCAACTGGGCCTGTTTTATAATTAGCCTTGATAATTTTATCAAACTCTTCAACAGTCATCATCACATTATCATTATAATCTGCTTTTACTAATTTGGCATCTCCCCATACCGCATGATCGCTTCCATTAGCACCATTATCATTGGCATAAAGTCTAATATAATTAGCATCTTTAATATCGATTTTCACATGAACAGCACTATTAACACCTTTTAATGGAGTAGGATTTTCCTCTGTACGTAAAGTCCAATTTTTTCCATCCTCTGATGTATAAATATAAAATTTTACACCATTTCCATTATTCCCTGCAGTAGTATTTAGTCCATAATAAGTAGTAAAATAATCATAATCTTTGTAATTACTAATATCATATTCTACAGTAGATGTAGCATGTGCCCATATTCCTTTTTTGACCACTACTGATGCTCCGTCAATATTTAAAATTAAGGAAGCATTAGAATTGGTTTTATCTAATCCAATCGTTCCCCAACCTATTTGGGCTTTTTGATAAGGGATGTCCGATAAATATACTACATCGTTTGTTTTATTTGCATTATAAGAGAGAAAATCCCCTCTTTCAATTGTAATTGTTCCCCCATTTTTCAAATATATACAAAATGCTATGCTCGCATAAATAGCTGTTGCAAAAAATAAAATCCATAAACTCTTTGCAAGTGATTTTTTCATTTTAAAAATTCTCTTCCTCATATAAAAACGCCTCTATTTCTGTATAAATTTTTAAATAATCCTTATCATTTACTTAAAGATTAGTACTTTATTTCATAAAAAATAATAATAAATATAACTGGTATTATATAGTATCATAAATTTTTATAGTTTGCAATATAATTTACTTTCAAATTTACAGTATATAGATTAAATATAGGCATTTAGTTTTATTAACAAATTCTACCAAATCTTTCATTTTCTAAAAAAAGATTTTTTATGACAAATTTTTTATTTTACAATCTCCTCACCAGTTATAATTTTATAGATTTCTAAGTATTTTAAAGATATTCTATCTAGTATATCTTGAGGAATATTATTTCTTACATTCCTACCTAATTTCTGATTATATTCTATATACTGTTTTAATTCTTCTCTATCAAAGTTGGTTTGTTCTTCTCCTATTTTAAAATCTTTTTTGAGCCAAAATCGGCTACAATCAGGGGTTAATAACTCATCTGCTAAATATAGATTTCCATTATTATCAAGCCCAAACTCCATTTTTGTATCAGCAAGTATAATTCCCTTAGTCAGTAAAAATTCATATGCCTTATTATAAATTTCTAAAGCCACTTCTTTTATTTGTTTTGCATACTTCTTACCTACTAATTTTTCAAAATCTATATAATCAATTTCTGAATCATTCCCATTTTCTTCTTTTGTCGTTGGTGTAAATATAGGTTCTTTTAATTTCTGAGATAGCTTTAAATTAGGTGGCAGTTGGATACCACATATTGGTTTTCCTTGTATATAGGTTTCATAACATGAACCTGTGATATGACCTCTCACAATACATTCTACTTTAAACATTTTTAATTTTTTGGCAATCATACATCTATCTTTAAATTCTTCTCTAAAAGAAACTGGTATTTTATCTACATCAGTTGTTATCATATGATTAGCAATAATATTACTATACTTATGAAACCAATATTCTGATAATTTATTTAATACAATGCCTTTATACTTTATTTCATAGGGTAATACTGTGTGTACTGATATTCTATCAGTAGCAACGATAATAACTTCTTCACTATTTAATAAATACATATCTCTAGCTTTACCAGAATAATATTTTTCCATTTTATTCCACTCCTTTCGTTTTTATATAAATTGTTAACTACATTTTCTTATTACAATGTTTCTAATATAATTCTTCTTTTAAAGTAGCTATTTTGGATAATGCTTCTTTTTTTATTTTTCCTTCTCTTATGACTGTAATTTTTTCATCTTCTACCTGAACAATGGTAGACGCGATGTCACTTTCTATATCTCCACAATCCAAAATATAGTCTACCTTGCCACCTAATTCTTTAACGATATTTTCTATTTTAGTTCCTGTAAGACTTCCTGATAAATTGGCACTAGGAGCAACTACTGGGACACCTGCTGTTTGAATAATCTTAGAAACAATCCCCTCACTTATAAGTCGGATTCTTAGATATTCATCTTGTGCTGAAACAATATCGGGTAAAATTCCAGGTCTTTTCCTCAATTTTATTGTTAAAGGCCCAGGCCAAAAAGTATCCATTAATTTTTGTTCTATAGGGCTTATAGAATCAATCAGCTCTTTTAACATAGAAATATCCGAAATTAAAACAATTAAGGGTTTATGTTTGGGTCTTCCTTTTACTTCATAAATTTTTTCACAAGCATGATTATCATAAGCATTTGTTCCAATTCCATAAACTGTATCTGTTGGAAAAACGACCATTTTTCCATCTTTCAGTGCATTCGATACCTCCAAAATAGTAAGAACATCTAATTGTTCTTTTTTTAAATATTTTGTCATATTATCACCTCTAGTATTATTTTCAAATTGTTCTACTTTTCATTCCCAACATAGATCTATTCATTCAAATATTGTTCATAAGTGTATGCATGTCCACTTTCAATCCAATTATAAAGATTTTCAATTTTTTTATAATAATTCTCTGATTCTATTCTTTTAGTTTTTTTTAAAACATTTTCTAATAAAATGATATACGCTCCTTTAGCAACCTCAAATCCACAGTTTCTAGCACCACCTGCTCCTAATCTATTAGATTTTAGTAGTACCACATCATACCCATTGATATAATCTAAACTATTATCTGTACTTGCATCATCGATTATAATTACTTCATATTCTTCTTTATTGATTGTTTGATTAAAAATACTATTTAAACAATTTTTTATCAAAATTCCTTTATTATAATTTGGAATGATTATGGAAAATTTAGGATTCATCATTTTTTCTGCCACTCTTTCACTTCCTTTTCAATCCTAATATTACATAGTCCTATATAAACTACTTTTTACAATCTTATATAACGATATACCTCCAATTCACCCTAATATCTTTTTTATCTCATGTGTTAAAAAATACATAAATTTTTCACTTTATGAATAAGGATATTTACGAAAAGATTTTTATAATATTTATTCAATTAAAACTAATAAAATTATATCATAAAACGTTACAAAAAAGAATAGATAAATCTACTCTTATAAATCATACTCATACACATTTTCCATATATTGTTCATCAAAAATATACCATGGATCTTGTCTAACAAATTTGCCACCTATATGTTTATAGAATTCATTAGAAGGATTTCCAAAAAGACAACCAACAACTGCTTTTTTATATCCCTTATCTTTTAATACTTCAAAAGCTTTATTCATGAGTGCTTTTCCATATCCTTCCCCCGTCTTTTCAACATATAAAACCTGTATTTCACCGCAATTTTCAAATCCATTTCTTTCAGAATGTTTTATTTTCGTAATTCCAAAAATCTGATTATCTTCTTCTAAGACATAATGCCAATCATCATTTATAAATTCCTGTTTATCTTGTTCAATCCTTACATCTCTGTTGTCAGTTATCGTTTTTAATAATTTATCTGACACAATTTTTCTAAAGTGATCATTCCACCCTTTTATATTTATATCCACCCATCGTTGACAATCTTTTAATTCTTTTCTCCTAATTTTCATAATAACGTAACCTCTTTGATTCCCTTTCGTTTATCTATCCAAATGCTTTTTATATTTATATTGACTTACCAGTTTAAAAATCTCATTAAATGCAACACTTCTACTTTCAAAATCTTTTTGAATATTTATATGTAAATTAGGATCTAATTCAAGTGGAACTGTATAAAAATCTATTCCATTGCTCACATCTTCTAACTTGGTAAAATATCGAATCAATATATCCGTTATATTATTTTGGATTTTTTCTTGTTCATTTTCCATAGATAATAAAGATATATCTTGATTTCTTTTTACTTTATTATACATTGCTATTCTTTTGGCATTCCATCTTTGTAATAAGAAAGGAACCACTTCAATTTCTTTATCACTACATAATGATAAGAAGAGCATGACTGCCAAAAAGTAATGTTCTTTAGCACCATTTATTTTAGAAATGAATCCTTTTCTAATTTGTTTTAAATATGGCCCCTCTTCCGATGTATTACTTTTCATTGTTTTTTGAATACCATATAACTGATATTTATCTTTACTACTGCCTACATATATTTCAGGTAATCGTAATTTATAACCATCATTAAATTCGAGATAGCTTTTTATTCTATATGGCGTTTCAGATTTTATTGTACTTACCTCTTCTTTTATATATATTCTCGCACCAATACTATCTATATATCCTAAATCCAATTCTCCTGCATGATTTAAAATCTTATTATCAAACATAGCAATCCTAGAATACAAAAACACATGGGGATAATTAAAATCACTAAAAGTTGCATTTGCAAATAATGTACTAATGATATATTTAATAAAATACTCCTGTTTTATCTGCTCTAAATCTTGAATATCTGTTGCATTAAGATCATTTAAAAAGGAAAAATCTGTGGAATTATAAAACTCTGAAGCTTTTTTTACATATTTTATTAACATACTATCAAATAATTGTTTATTAGTAATTTTCAAAGTAGGAATTAAAAGTCCCTCATAAGGCAATCGTTCACATTTACTGATTCGTTTATTATCAATTATTACATCAAACGCAATATTTACCTTAAAATAACAGTCTATTTTTCCTTTTTGAGCTTCTGGTACTATTTTTGTATAAAAAATATCCACTATTTTAGTATCAGTCATACAGATCACCTTTTATTTCGCTAATTATGTTGATTTAAAATGGTCGCTTGTGCTGCTGCAAGTCTTGCCGCAGGTACACGATAAGGGGAACAGGAAACATAATCAAGACCTACTTTATCAAAGAAAATTATACTTGCAGCATCGCCTCCATGTTCCCCACAAATCCCAAGTTCAATATCAGGCCTTATTTTTCTTCCAGCTTCTACAGCCATAGCAATTAACTGACCAACACCACTAATATCCACTTTAGCAAATGGATCATTTTCAAAAATACCTTTTTTGTAATATTCTTCTAAATATTTACCCGCATCATCTCTAGAGAATCCATAAGTAAGTTGTGTAAGGTCATTGGTCCCGAAGCTAAAAAATTCTGATTCTTTGGCAATAGAGGAAGCTAAAAGAGCAGCTCTTGGAACTTCTATCATTGTTCCAACCATATATTTTAAACTTGACTTTTCCTCTTTTAAAATTGATTCTGCAGTTTGCACAACAATATTTTTAACATATTGTAATTCCTTTTCGTCTCCAATAAGTGGAATCATAATTTCTGGTACTACTTTCACACCTTTGGCCTGCACATGCAAAGCAGCCTCAATGACAGCTCTCGTTTGCATTTTGGCAATTTCTGGATAAGTAACAGCTAATCTACAACCACGATGTCCCATCATGGGATTAAATTCCTTTAATTCTATAATTCTATTTTTAAGCATTTCAAAAGAGATATCTAAATCATCAGCAAGTGATTTTATTTCTGTGTCAGTATGGGGTAAAAATTCATGTAAAGGAGGATCTAAATAACGGATAATAACAGGCATTCCCTCCATTGTTTCAAAAAGTTTTTCAAAATCCTCTCTCTGATATGGAAGAATTTCTTCCAAAGCCTGTTCTCTTTGCTCCTCTGTAATAGATGCGATCATCTTTCTAAAATGGAAAATTCGTTCCTCCTCAAAAAACATATGCTCCGTCCGGCAAAGACCAATTCCTTCTGCACCAAATTTTTTAGCAGCTTTGGCATCCTTTGGTGTATCAGCATTGGCTCTTACCTGTAATGTACGAATATCATCTACCCATGACATAAAGGTTTCATAATCTTTACTCATACAAGGCTCAATCATTTGAATCATACCATCGTATACACAGCCTGTACTACCGTCTAATGAAATAAAATCTCCCTCATGATATATAATACCACTTTTAGTTGTAAGTGTCTTTTCTTGCTCATCCATAACAAGTTCACCACATCCACAAACACAACATCTTCCCATTCCTCGAGCTACAACAGCCGCATGAGATGTCATTCCCCCTCGGATTGTTAATATTCCTTCTGAAGCATTCATTCCTTCAATATCTTCTGGTGATGTTTCCAAACGGGCCAAAATTGTTTTTTCACCTCTTTTAGCAGCCTCTATTACATCAGCTGCATGAAAATAAATTTTTCCCGCTCCAGCCCCTGGTGAGGCAGCAAGTCCTTTTGCTATGATTTTACCTTCCTCTAAAGCCTTTGGCTCAAACATAGGATGCAAAAACTGATCTAAAGATTTTGGCTCAACTTTCATAATGGCCTCTTCTTTCGTGAGCATTCCCTCACTTACCAAATCTACTGCGATTTTTAAAGCAGCTTGGGCTGTTCTTTTTCCATTTCTGGTTTGTAGCATAAACAACTTTCCGTTTTCAATCGTAAATTCCATATCTTGCATATCTTTATAATGAACTTCTAATGTTTTAGCAATCTCTTGAAACTGATGATAAACATCTGGCATAATTTCCATAAGTGTTTCAATAGACCTAGGTGTTCGAATACCCGCTACCACATCTTCTCCTTGGGCATTCATTAAGTATTCTCCATACAATTTATTTTCCCCAGTAGCAGGATTTCTGGTAAAAGCAACACCTGTACCAGAATTTTCTCCTAAATTTCCATAAACCATTTCCTGAACATTCACAGCTGTTCCCCATGAAGATGGAATATCATTCATTTTTCGATAAACAATTGCTCTTTCATTCATCCAACTTCTAAAAACAGCCTTTATTGTTTCCATTAGTTGTATCTTAGGATCAGAGGGGAATTCTTCGCCAGCTAGATTTTTATAAATTTCTTTAAATTTTTTTGTTATCTCTATCATATCATGTGCTGTTAAATCTGTATCAAACTGAACTCCTTTTTCTTCTTTTATCTGATCTAAAACTCTTTCAAAAGATGATTTCGAATATCCCTTTACAACGTCTGCAAACATTTGAATCAATCTCCGATAAGAATCATATACAAATCTTGGATTACCTGTGACTTTAGAAAATTCAGCAGCTACTTCATCATTTAATCCCAAATTTAAAACAGTATCCATCATTCCAGGCATAGAGGCTCTTGCACCACTTCGCACTGAAACAAGTAATGGATTGGTAGGATCTCCCAATATCTTATGTGTTATATTTTGAAGATCTTTTACTTTTTCAAAGATTTCCTTTTGTATTTCTGTAGAAATGATTTGACCGTTTTCATAATATTGATTACATGCCTCAGTTGTGACTGTAAATCCCATTGGAACTGGTAAATTTAAACCTGCCATTTCAGCTAAATTTGCTCCCTTACCACCAAGCAAATTTTTCATATCTTTATTTCCTTCATTAAATAAATATACGTATTTCATCTTTCCCCTCCTATATTGTAAAGTATATCAAACTAAAAAAAAAATAGCAATGTATTTTTTCGTTTTAAAAAAAGCCTAATGGCTCTTAATTTAGGAAAATAAATCCATAATAAACAAGAAACAAAAATAAAAATAAAGTTCCTTCTTTTTTAGAAATTTTATAATCATTATAAGAAAATAAAAATAAACTAGCAGCAGATATAAAGAAAAATATTAGATCCATTACCTGAAATGAACCTACAGATATATTTCCAAATAAAGCAACAGGGAGTCCTAATACAATTCCTAAATTAAAGATGTTACTTCCGACAACATTTCCAATGGCGATATCATACTCCCCTTTTCTTGTAGCTGTTATAGAAGTCACGAGTTCTGGAAGAGATGTTCCGAAGGCAACAATTGTAAGTGCAATCATTCTTTGACTCACTCCAAAGGCTTTCGCTAAATGAGAAGCACTATCAACAACTAAATTGCTTCCAACAACAATTCCAGCTATACCAATAACAGTGAATAAAATCGATTTTTTTAAAGACCATAAATCATCCTCTTCACTATCTGTGTCTACTTTTTTTCGCATCATACTTATTAAATAATAAATAAAAACACAAAAAAATAAAAGCAAGACAATTCCATCATTTCTAGTAATCATATTGATAGCGTTATTATCAAATACATGATCACACATCAGTACAATTAAAAGCGTGGTAAGCATAAGTACAATAGGAAGCTCTTTCTTAACAGTATTATTTTTAACTGTCAAAGCATGAAATAAAGAAGAACATCCCAGAATTAATAAAATATTTAAGATATTACTTCCAATCACATTCCCTAGTACAATTTCCCCATGACCAGATAAAATAGATTTTACACTTACAGCAAACTCTGGGGCACTTGTTCCAAAGGCAACAATTGTAAGTCCAATCAGCATTTTTGATAACTTAAAATTGCGAGCGAGCTGACTTGCACTATCTACAAATATATCTGCTCCCTTAATTAACAAAATAAAACCTAATAATAATATACAAATCTGTACAAGCATATGACACCTTCCTTTATTATTAATATAACACAAAAAAGAGATTTATAAAACCTCTATTTATTTTTTTGCTCTTGGATGTGCATGCAAATATATATTTTTCATTCTAGAACTTGTAATATGTGTATAAATTTGTGTAGTAGATAAATTTTCATGACCTAAAAGCTCTTGAACAGTTCTAAGATCTGCCCCTTCATTTAACATATGTGTAGCAAACGTATGACGAAGCATGTGCGGAGATATATGCATGCTCTCTCCACCTTTTAATAAAATTCGATTTAAAACTTCTCTTACTCCTCTGGTTGTCAGTTGTCTACCATTTTTATTCAAAAATAAATAAGGACATCCCTCTTCTTTTAATAATTTCTCTCTTCCATCTTTCACATAACGAAGCATTTTTTCTTCGCAAATTTTTCCATAAAGAACATATCTTTCTTTATTTCCCTTTCCTAAAATCTTAATTCTTTTCTCCGATAATTCTATATCTTTTAATCGAATTGACACAAGTTCACTTACTCGGACACCTGTCGAATATAACAATTCTAAAAGAGCACTATCTCTTTGGCCTAGTGGAGTCTTAATATCTGGTAAAAGTAAAATATGTTCCAGTTCGTTATATCCAATATATTTGGGTAATTTTTTTTCTTTTTTTACAGAGGTTAATAACAAAGTGGGATTTTCTTTTATATATTCCTCTTTTTCTAAATATTTAAAGAATCCTTTTAAGGAACTAATATGTCTATTAATCGTAGAAGAGGCATATTTTCTTTCATAAAGATATTCCAAATATTTACGAATTGTCATATAAGTAATAAGACTTACTTTTGAAATATTTGATTTCTTTAAAAAGGATAAAAACAAATTTAAATCTTGCTCATATCCTAAAATCGTATAATTAGATTCATTTTTTCGATATTTTAAATCATGTAAATACAAATTCAATAGCGACTGCATACCTCACCTTAAAACATAGCAATATGGAGAATAAACTGCCTCTTCATCTCCAGATGTAAAATAAGATTTTTCTTCAGGTGTAAAATAGGCAAATTCATCTGGATCTATTTCTTTTGCATTCGAATCTATTTCTTTTGAAGGAGACCCTAGATATAATCCAAATGTTGTAGAACATAAATGAGATTTTTCTTCTAAAGATCTATATGATACATCTTGTATTTTATCTTTTTGATCTAAATATTGCTTCTCCCAAATTTTTATGCCCCTTAAATGTTTATATTTTTGCATGGTGTATATCACCTGATTTTTGATTGTTTGCATATCGTACATATCTTCATTCGACAAAAAAGATTTGGCACATAAAGTGCGATACGAAATGATTGCCTTACGAATATAGTATGGAATGAGTCCATTTTTATCTTGTAACATGTAATTTGAAACAACTGGATCCTTCATATAATTTAATATTCTAGATACATATTCCATAAATCCTTCTTGATTCGTTGAAATAGAAATTTTACTACTACTTATCCCTTTTCTTTTTTGATTACAGCAATATAAAGCACAGTTTAAAAGAAATGAATCCCCTACGATTGTATCTAAATATTTTTCTTCTCTATTATGTATATATCGAATTTTAAATATATACATGTTATGATTAATACAATGATTTTTTACCAGGGCTTCTGCAAGGCCTGCTACAGTACTGTAACAAAGTGTCACAGCATCAATTTCAAACAAATCAAATTTTTCATTTTCTCTGGGTATATGATTGTGATAACACAATTTTATAATTTCAAAAGTAGAATTTTTACTATTTTCACTAGTGACAAATTGGTATCTTGCCATAAAACCACCTTCATTTCTTTAATTTACAACAAACAAAATCGAAGTCTGCTTCTATATTTATTATACTAAAATTATAAAGATTGTCAAAGAAAAAAAGAGGCTTTTTTCCCCCTATTCTTTTTCATAATCACAAGCAGAACATTTTATTTTATCTTTTTTTTCTATTAACATACCTTTACAGCTTGGACAAATTTCCCCAGTTGGTTTATCCCAGTATGCTGTCTTACATTTAGGATATGCATTACAACCATAAAATATTTTTCCTCTGCGACTACGCTTTTCTATGATTTTTCCATCACAATTTGGGCAATCACAAATTATCAATTCTTCTTTCTCATCCTGTTTGATATACTTACACTCTGGAAAATTGGAACATGCTACAAATTCACCATATCGTCCTTTTCGAATCACAAGCGGATGATTACATTCTGGACAAGATTCACCCGTTTCTTTAGGTGGTTCCTTTTCTATATTCTGAAAGGCTTCTTCTACAGCTGGTTCAAAGTCTTTATAAAAATGGTCTAATACTTCATGCCAGACTTCTTTTCCATCCGCAATCTTGTCTAAATCCGTTTCCATTCCTGCTGTGTAATCCACATTAATAATATGACTAAAACATTGTTGTAGTTTATCTGTTACCTCCACTCCAATATCAGTAGGGACAAATTTCTTATCTTCTACATTTACATAGCCACGCATTTTGATATTAGAAATTGTAGGTGAATATGTACTAGGCCTACCAATTCCTAACTTTTCCATTTCTTTAATTAAAGTTGCTTCCGAATAACGAGCTGGTGGTTTAGTAAAGTGTTGCTCTTTAATGATATCTGTACTAATTAAAATTTCATTTTCTTGTAAGGAAGGTAAAAGACTATCTTTTACATCTTCATAATCTGCATATACTTTTAAATACCCATCAAATGTAATCATTTGTCCAGTTGTTTTAAATTTATAATCAAGATTATCTAAAACAATCGTTGTATTCTCAGTTTTGGCATCTTTCATTAAGGAAGCGAGTGCTCTATAATAAATCAAACGATAAAGTTTAAATTCATCTGGTGTTAAAAAAGCCTTAACAGAAAGAGGATCTCTATAAATGCTAGTTGGACGAATCGCCTCGTGAGCATCTTGTACATTTTCTTTCTTTTTTTTCACTTTCATCGTTCCTACATATTCTTTTCCATATTTTGTTTCAATATATCGATAGGTGTCTTTTATAAACTCATCAGAAAGTCTTACAGAATCTGTACGCATATAACTAATTAAACCAACGGTTTCTGTATCCAGTTTAATTCCTTCATATAATTTTTGAGCAATACTCATTGTTTTTTTAGAAGTAAAACCTAATTTATTAGATGCTTCCTGCTGCATAGTACTCGTAATAAAAGGAGATTTAGCAGCCTTGTTTTTATTCTTTTTTTGAATGGATTCTACTGTAAATTTTTTCCCTAATTTTTGCAGAATTTCATCTGCTTTTTTCTCTGTTTTTAAATCTATATTCTCATTCTTATACCCATATAAATCTGCTTTTAACTGAAGCTCATCAAAAAGAGATGTAATTGTAAAATATTCTTCAACCTTAAAATCCTTGATTTCCCGTTCGCGATCTACAATTAATTTTAAAGCTACACTCTGTACTCTACCAGCCGAAGAACCACTTGTCTTAGACTGCATGAGCTTGCTTAACCGAAACCCTATAATTCTATCTAAAATTCGTCTTGTCTCTTGCGAATTGACTAAATCCTGATCAATTTTTCTTTGATGCTTAAATGCTTCTAGTACAGCATTTTTAGTAATTTCATTAAATACAACCCTCTCGTAATGATCTTCCTTTAAACCTAATGCATCAAATAAATGCCAACTAATGGCCTCCCCCTCTCGGTCTGGATCGGTAGCGAGAAAAACTTTATCTGATTTTTTTGCTTCTTTTTTTAATTCATCAATGGTACTTTTTTTCCCCTTAATTGCCACATAATCTGGCTTAAACTTGTTTTCTACATCCACACCAAAACCAAATTTGCCTTTTGTGGAGAGATCCCTTATATGTCCCTTAGATGCCACTACTTTGAAATCTTTTCCTAAATAATCTCCTATAGGACCTGTTTTATGTGGTGACTCGACAATTACTAAATTCTTAGCCATTTTATCCCTTCCTTTTTGATTTCTATTATTTTCTATTCCTATCATATGATATTATTTCTTCCCTAAGAACAAATAAATCAATATCATTTATACACTATCTCTTGTAAATTGTCAAACTACATTTTTTATAAATTTAATTTAAAAATGAAAAAAACTCGAAAAAAATCTTCTTATTTTTCAAGTTTTTATCATATCTATACGCCTACACTCATTGTTTCTGGCAAAGTAGATCCACCATCTATCACAATTCCCTCACCCGTTATATAGGAAGACTCTTCACTCGCTAAAAAGGCCGCTAGTTCTCCAAGTTCTAAAATGGTCCCAAGTCGTTTCATTGGAATTCCTTTTGCAATCCCATCTACAACTGACTCTGGATTTTCCTTATCTGTATCTTTCGCAATCCCTTCAACCATAGGTGTCATAATATAACCTGGGAGAATGGCATTTACTCTAATATTTCTTGTAACAAGTTCCATAGCTAATGACTTTGTAAACCCTAAAAGCGCAGCTTTGGTTGTTGCATAAGCTACTTCACCAGCATCTGCAACCATAGGTCCTGTCACAGATGACAAATTCACAATAGAACCTTTTTCCATATAAGAAAGGGCAGCTTTGGTTACATTCCAAGTTCCTTTTATATTAATATCAAAATGAAAATCACGCACTTCATCTGTCATTTTATCAAAAGCCTCTAATTTCGCAACACCTGCATTATTTACTAGTATATCAATTCGTCCAAATTTTTGAGCGATTTCTTTCATAACACCTTCAATCTTATCTTTATCACGTATATCACAGATATACCCTTCTACATCATAGTTTTGATTCTTTAAAGTTTTTATGACCTCATCTAGATGCTGATCATAATCTAAAATGGCCACTTTGGCACCATATTTTAAAAATACTTTTACAATTCCAAGTCCATTTCCCATAGCACCACCTGTTACTACAGCTACTTTATCTTTTAATTTCATATTCTAATCCTCCTACTTTATAAGTATATCATGAAATAAATATACTGTAAAAGAAAAAGAATTAGAACGATCTAATACTTTATTTTTCACCCATAGGACATCTATTGCCAAATGTATCAATATGCTCATGATCCTTAAATATTTTTACAACTTCACAGTGATTGGAACAGCCTTTACATTCGAATCCCTTTGTTTCAAAAGTAATATCTGTAATATCAAGTGTATAAACCTGATCGGTTTCATTTTTTTTAGAAAGTAAAGCGATTCCGATAGCCCCCATTAAGTGACTGTTTTCATCTACAATAATATCCTGTTTTAATATTTCCTTAAAATATTTTACAACACCTTCATTTTTACTAACACCACCTTGAAAAACAATAGGACCTTCAATTTTTTTCCCTTTACCAACATTGTTTAAATAGTTTAAAACAACACTTTTACAAAGACCCGCCACAATATCTTTTTTAGCATATCCAACTTGAGCTTTATGTACCAAATCGGACTCAGCAAAAACTGTACATCGAGCTGCGATTTTTACTGGGGTATTAGAAGAAAGTGCTAGTGTGCCAAATTCAGAAACATCTAAATCCAGTCTTTTTGCCTGGCTTGACAAGAAAGAACCTGTTCCTGCTGCACATAAAGTATTCATCGCATAATCTCTTATGATTCCATGATCCAGTAAAATAATTTTGGAATCTTGACCACCAATTTCTAAAATTGTTCGTACATCCTTATAAAAATGACAAGTTCCAGCTGCATGTGCTGTAATTTCATTTTTTATAGTACTCGCTGATACCATAAGACCAATTAGTTTCCTAGCACTTCCTGTCGTTCCAATACCTTTAATTACCACATCACTAGGAACCTCTTTTTTTAAAATATCTAATAAATTTCTTACAGCCTCTACAGGATTTCCTTCTGTCCAAATATAAGAAGAAGTTAAAATTTCTCCCTGTTCATCTAAAACAACTCCTTTGGTGGATATAGAACCTATATCAATTCCTAGATATCCTTTTCTCACTGTCTCGCCTCATTTCCATCATATCATAAAATGCTTCAATTCTTGTCTTCATTCCTACTTCCGATGTTGCTGTATCGAAGGAAAAATAAAGAACAGGTACTTCATACTCCGAACAAATTTTATTAATAATTGGCATAGCCCCAATCTCTGGTGTACAAAAGGAAGATTTAATATGAATAATACCATCATAACCATGCAGACAAAGATATTTTGTTCTTGCTATATTATCCGCTGCATCGGCACCCATTCGGTAACGAATATAATCTTTCGTTTTTCTTAAATATCTTTTTACAGCATTCTTTTTCTCAAAAAGCAAGTAATGTACATTGGTATACCTTTTTATATGAATTCCATATTTTGCAAGTTCATATTCAATATGATAATTGGCAAAAGGTTCCATTAATGTATAAAGTTCTCCAATTAATCCAACTTTCAATTTTTTTTCATCTTTCAATATTTTTAATTTTTTAAATCTTCTTTTATACAAATGATATAAAAGTAATAAATGACTATATGTCTTTACACTTTGAAATTTAGACAGCATTCTTCTTTTTAATGCTACAAAACTTCCCTTTTCTACCTCAAAACCAATATTTTCTCTGATATAAAAGTCTATTTTATCCATATATTTAATCATTTTACTCGTAATAAATGTATAATATAGACTCTTAAGAGGATGAATAGATGCATCAATACTCTTTAAATTTTTATAAATACGTCTTATATCTGTTCGACCTTGTGTAACTAAATTTACATAAGTAAACTCGTATCCTAAATCTTTTAAAATTTGCTCCTGTAATTCCCCATAATAACCATATCTGCAACCACCACCTGCCTGCACAAGAATTTCAGCACCTGCATCCAAACACTCAATAAATGTTCCAAGCGTATATTTAAATGGTGTACAGACAAAATCTGGACTATTTTTAGCTCCAAGTTCTACTGTTTTACTTGTAATCGGAGGTACTTTCATAATCCTTAAATTTAAAATATGTGAAAGTAAATAGGAAATAGGCGTTTGATAGTCCCCCATTTGTGGAAACGCTACTATTTTATTTTGCATACTTTTTTTGTTCCAAGATATCAACAAAACTCTCTAACCTCGTTTCTATTCCTGCCCCAATATTCACATCATCTATTACTAAATGTAGATATGGTTTTTCAATTTTACGAAATGCAAGCTCATAAGCAAGACTATCAAGAGCACAAGGAAAACTAGATAAAAATAGAATTCCATCTATTTTATCTTGCGATAAAACAATACTCCCTAAATTTTCTTTACTATATTTAAAATATAAATCTTTGGATAAACTTTTAGAACATAAAGATGATACTTCTCTGTCAAAGGCATCACTATAAATAAGTGTTACTCCCATTGATTCTAAAATTTTTAAAATCGGTTTCCCTACCATTTCATCATATATATTATAGGGATGTGCTACAACTAAAACTTTAATGCCAGATTTCATAAATGTGTTTTGGGTTTCTTTAATGCGTTTTTTTACGCTTGCATTGTCCTTTTCTAAAGCTTTTTCATATGCTTTCATTACCTTTATATCATCTAACTTTAATGCTCTACCTATTTGAAGAAAGCCTCTTAACTCATCTTCGCCTTTTTCCAAATCTATATTATAGTGTAAAATAGGAGTTGTAAATAAATTCGCTACAATATCATAAATAGCTAAAAAATTCGTACATGTCTGCTCGTCTACTCCATAATTATCAATTCTAGGAATCACAATATAATCACATTTTTCTTGTAAATATGCTACATGTCCTAAAAAAATTTTCATAGAAAGGCACATCTCATCTACTGTGTATTTACATCCAAGCGATAAAATTTCGTAATTTGTTTTAGGACTTACAATTACGTCACATCCCATTTCCTCAAAAAAAGAAGTATATAAAGAACCAAAGTAGTAATAATAAAGAGCTCTTGGGATTCCGATTTTTATTTTTTTCATAAAATCACCTATCATACCTTATTAATAAAAAATGTATTTATGAATAAAATCAATTATTTTGACAAAAATAGTACTGGGTGATGAATTTTGAAAAATACAAAAAAAGATGAGCAAACTATTAAATGTAGTGTTGATGATTGTAAATATAATGATTGTTCATGTAAATGTTGTAACTTAAAAGAAATTAACGTTTGTTCCTGTAGTCCAGAAAATGAAAAAGAGGCAACAATGTGTGATAGTTATAAAAAAAAAGAACGTAATTCATGATTTATATGATATAATAAAAAAGAGGGCTTGGAGAATTCATTCTTTCATAGTCCTTTTTTACTCAGTCAATAAAATTTTTATTTAAAGGAGCTGTATATATGTATTTAAAAGAGCTAACCAATGAAGAATTTTCGAATTTTACAGATCAATTTGTTCAAAGTTCAATTTATCAAACAATTGAATATGCTTTTGTTATGAATAAACAAGGATTTGATAGTCTATTTTTAGGACTTTTGGATGATCGAAATAAAATTGTTGCTGCTACACTTCTTTTAATACAGAAAAAATTTGGTTTTAAATATGCTTATGCTCCAAGAGGATTCCTTTTAGACTATACCAATGTAGCTTTATTTGAAACTTTTACAACATCTATTAAAAAGTATTTAGGAAAGAAAGATATTATTGCTGTTAAATTATGTCCTATGATTGTTAAATCTCTTTATAATGAAAAGTACCAATTACTTGGAAATAATAAGTTTTATAATACTCTTTTTGAGACATTTAAAAGACTTGGGTATTATCATTTAGGATATAACAATTATTTTGAATCTTTAAAGCCTAGATTTGAATCGATTTTGGATTTATCTAAACCAACTGATATCCTTTTTAAAGGTTTTAAAAGAGGATTAAGAAACAAAATTAGAACTGCATCTAGAAAAGGAATTGAAATATATAAGGGAACTAGTAGGGATTTGGAACACCTTTATCTTCAGGTCAAAGACCGCTATTCTCGTAATTTAGGTTATTTTGACCATGTATTTTATTTTTTTAGTAAAAATGATTCTGTAGAATTTTTTTATACCAAACTCAATACAGAAAAATTTTTAAAAATTTCCAAGAAAGCATATGAAGTACAAGAAGAATATAATAATGCTCTCAATAGTATTATCTTAAACCAGAATATAAAAAACAGGGATCATTACATTAATAAAAAAGTAAGTGCTGATAGAAATTTTGAACATTTCAAAAAAGATCTTGTAAAAGCGACCAATTATTTACGGGATGATCCAAATGGAATTATTACAGCAACTGCTCTTATTTTAAAAAGAAGAGATACTATTTATCTATTTATGGATGGATATGATAAAAAATACAGAGAATTTCATTCAAAGCATTTATTAATTTGGACTCTCATTGAAAAATATCAAAAGGAAGGATATAAATATTTTCATTTAGGAGGCATGACTAATATTCAATTGAACGACAATTCCTATAAAGGACTCAATGACTTCAAATCTGCCTTTGGAGCTACAACATATGAATATATTGGTGATTTTGAACTCATTACCAATCAAGGACTTTACTTTATGTATAAAAATGCAGCTCCCATAAGAAACCTTTTTAAAAGATAAAACGAACATTATTGTCCGTTTTTTTGTTTTTGATAATCATAATATAATGATAAAACATGTAATTTTGTATGTTCTACTTGTTTTAATTCAGGAATCCTTTCTAACAAATGATGATACGCTTCTTTAAACTTTTCATAAGTAAGTCTCTTTAAAATACACCCATAAAGAACTTTTTCACTATATTGTTTTGATAAATAATACCCATTACTTGCAATATCTAATATAATATCCCCTTTTTGCACGTAGGCATGGTAATGACCAGAACCGAAATATGTAGGAAGATAAGATAAAACAGCTTCATAATCCCTATTTTCTTTTATAAAATCATAAGTTCTATCATAGCAAAAACCAGTTAATGGCTTATCAAAAATATATTTTGAAGAAGTTTCATTCAAATAACCACTTGCCTTATACACTTCTATAGTTCCTTTTATTGTTTCTATTATATATTTACACATATCTTTATGAATTGATAAAATACCTGGCCAATATAGCGGGTTCATAAAATTTTCACAAGCAACTTCATCTCTTTTCCCCAGTAAGGAATATATTACACTATGAAATGCAGTAGAATAATGAAAATTATATTTTTCCATTATGTTACATAGAATTTTGCGATCTTTACCAGTTAAAAGAAAGTAATTATATAGTAGTGTTTCCATAGGGTTTGTTCTTGAAATCAGTTTTTGTAATTGACTAGGATAACAAATATATTCATTTAATACTTGTGAAGCGATTTGCATATCCTTTCTGATAGAATCATCTTCTCTTAGAGCATGCCACCATAATAATTCCTGTAATTTCATCCATACACCTCTTTAGTAAAATATTGTAACATAAAAAAGAATAATAACAAATAGAATATGAATACATATTTTTATTATTTTAACGAAAAAAACAAGCCAATGCTTGTTTTTAATAAACTATTTAATAATATCTGAAACGTTACCAGCACCAACTGTTCTACCACCTTCACGAATAGAGAACTTAGTTCCATTTTCAATAGCGATAGGAGCAATTAACTCAACTGTCATTTCAACATTATCTCCAGGCATTACCATTTCTACACCTTCTGGAAGTTCAATAACACCAGTAATATCTGTAGTTCTGAAATAGAATTGTGGACGATAATTTGAGAAGAATGGAGTATGTCTTCCACCTTCTTCTTTGCTAAGTACATAAACTTGAGCTTTGAATTTAGTGTGTGGAGTAACACTACCTGGTTTTGCAAGTACTTGACCACGTTCTACTTGTTCACGTGAAATTCCACGAAGAAGTACACCTGCATTATCTCCTGCTTCTGCATAGTCTAATTGTTTACGGAACATTTCAATTCCTGTAACAACAGATTTTTGTGTTTCTTTAATACCAATGATTTCAATTTCATCATTTAATTTAAGTTGTCCTCTTTCTACACGTCCTGTAACAACTGTTCCACGACCTGTAATTGTAAATACATCTTCAATTGGCATTAAGAATGGTTTTTCTGTATCTCTGGCTGGAGTTTCAATCCATGAATCAACTGCATCCATAAGTTCATCAATTTTTCCAGTCCAAGCTGCATCCCCTTCAAGTGCCTTAAGTGCTGAACCTCTAATAATTGGAGTATTGTCTCCATCGAATCCATATTCAGAAAGTAATTCACGAATTTCCATTTCTACTAAATCAAGTAATTCTTCATCATCAACCATATCACATTTATTCATGAACACAACCATACGAGGTACACCAACTTGACGAGAAAGTAAAATATGTTCACGAGTTTGTGCCATAGGTCCATCTGTTGCAGCAATAACTAAAATTGCTCCATCCATTTGTGCTGCACCTGTAATCATGTTCTTTACATAATCAGCATGTCCTGGACAGTCAACATGTGCATAATGTCTGTTTTCTGTAGAATATTCAATATGAGCAGTATTAATTGTAATACCACGTTCTCTTTCTTCTGGTGCTTTATCAATATTTGCAAAATCAACTTCTTCATTACCATTTTTTCCTGCTAAGCATTTAGAAATAGCTGCTGTTAAAGTTGTTTTTCCATGATCTACGTGTCCAATAGTACCAATATTAACATGTGGCTTTGAACGATCATATTTTTGTTTTGCCATTTTCATTTCCTCCTTATATTTCATTTACATTTTATATTTTATATCAACTAAAGAAAAATAGCAAGTATTTTCCTTTAGTTTGACATCTTTTTAATGATTTCCACCATTTTTCTTAATAATTTCTTCTGCTATATTTTTAGGTGTTTCTTCATAATGATCAAATACCATTGTAAAATTACCTCTACCTTGTGTATTTGAACGAAGACTTGTTGCATATCCAAACATTTCTGCAAGAGGTACCATTGCATCAATTGCAAGGGCATTTCCTCTTGATTCTTGTCCAAGTGGACGTCCTCTTCTTGAAGTAATATCACCCATAACATTTCCTAAATATTCATCTGGTACAATTACTTGTACTTTCATAATTGGTTCTAATAAAACTGGTTTACATTTATTTTTAGCTTCCTTTAAAGCCATTGAAGCCGCAATTTTATATGCCATTTCAGATGAATCCACGTCATGATAAGACCCATCATAAAGAGTAGCCTTTATATCTACCATAGGATATCCAGCAAGAACACCTGTTTTCATAGCCTCTTGAAGTCCTTTATCTGTAACAGGAATGTATTCTCTTGGAACAACACCACCTACAACAGCATCCACAAATTCGTACCCTTTATCTGGATTTGGTTCAAACTTAATCCATACATGTCCATACTGTCCACGTCCACCTGATTGTTTAATATATTTTCCTTCACATTCAGCTGTCATTGTAAGTGTTTCACGATAAGATACTTGTGGTTGTCCGATATTTGCTTCTACACCAAATTCTCTTTTTAAACGATCTACAATAATATCAAGATGAAGCTCACCCATACCAGCAATGATTGTTTGCCCAGTTTCATGATTGGTACTTGCTCTAAATGTTGGATCTTCCTCAGAAAGTTTCTGAAGTGCAAGTCCCATTTTATCTTGATCTGCTTTTGATTTTGGTTCTACAGCAAGCTCAATAACTGGTTCTGGAAATTCCATAGATTCTAGAATTACCTCATGTTTTTCATCACATAAAGTGTCTCCTGTTGTTGTATTTTTAAGACCTACAGCTGCCGCTATATCTCCTGCGAATACCTCAGAGATTTCGGTTCTATTATTTGCGTGCATTTGCAAAATACGTCCAACTCTCTCTTTTTGACCTTTTGTTGCATTCATTACATAAGAACCACTGCTTAAATGGCCTGAATAAACTCTAAAAAATGTAAGTTTACCTACAAATGGATCTGTCATAACTTTAAATGCAAGAGCACTAAATGGTTCTGCATCTGATGGATGTCGATCTATTTCTTTTCCATTCTTATCTGTACCTTTGATCGCTTCAATATCAGTTGGAGCTGGCATATAATCGATTACCGCATCCAAAAGTAATTTTACACCTTTATTTCCAAGTGCATCTGCACATAAAACTGGGAAAAATTCAACAGCAAGTGTTCCTTTTCTGATTGCTCCTTTAATCTCTTCAACAGTGAGTTCTTCACCTTCAAGATATTTATTCATAAGGTCATCATCAAATTCAACCACAGTTTCAATTAAATCGTTACGTTTTTCTTCTACAAGATCAACTAACTCAGCTGGAATATCAATAATCTCAGCATTTTCCTCTGCTCCACCATCATATTGATAAGCTTTACGTGTAAGAAGATCAATAATACCAGTAAATTCATCTCCTGAACCGATTGGCCATTCAATTGGTTTAGCTACTACACCAAGACGATCTTTAATTGTACTTAAACTAAATTCAAAATCAGCACCCATTTTACCCATTTTATTACAACAAATCATACGAGGTACTTTAAATTCAGTTGCTTGTCTCCATACTGTTTCTGTTTGTGGTTCTACACCAGCCTGGGCATCCAACAAAGCTACAGAGCCATCTAATACACGAAGACTACGAGATACTTCAACTGTAAAATCCACATGCCCTGGGGTATCAATAATATTAAGTCTATGATCTTTCCAAAAAGCTGTTGTTGCAGCTGAAGTAATTGTAATACCACGTTCTTTTTCTTGTGCCATCCAGTCCATTTGTGATTCTCCATCATGAGTTTCACCAATTTTATGAATTTTATGTGTATGGAATAAAATACGCTCTGTTGTAGTGGTTTTTCCTGCATCAATATGCGCCATTATTCCAAAGTTACGAGTATTCTCTAAACTATATTCACGAGCCATAGTTTTTCCTTTCTAATTACCAACGGTAATGAGCAAATGCTTTATTTGCCTCTGCCATTCTATGAGTATCCTCACGTTTTTTTACAGCAGCTCCTGTTCCGTTTGCTGCATCCATAATTTCATTTGCAAGATTTTCAGCCATAGAATGACCACCTCTTTGTCTTGCTGCATTAATTAACCAACGAAGTCCAAGTGCTTGACTACGATCTGCTCTTACTTCAATTGGTACTTGATAGTTTGCACCACCCACACGGCGAGATTTTACTTCTAATTGTGGTTTAATGTGGTCCATTGCTTCATTAAAAACTTCCATTGCTGTTTTTTCTGTTTTTTCTTCCATCATTTCAAATGCTTTATAAACAATTTTTTGTGCAACACCTTTTTTACCATCTAACATTGTTTGATTAATTAATTTTGTAACCAACTTAGAATTGTAAATAGGATCTGCTAAAACATCTCTTTTTGTAGCACGTCTTTTACGCATACTTATATCCTCCCTTCTCTATATTATTTTGATTCTTTTGGTTTCTTAGTACCATATTTTGATCTACCTTGTCTTCTTTTATCAATTCCAGCAGTATCTAAAGTACCACGAATAATATGATAACGAACACCGATAAGGTCCTTTACACGTCCACCTCTAATTAAAACAACACTATGTTCTTGTAAATTGTGTCCCTCTCCAGGAATATAAGCAGTTACTTCCATTCCATTAGAAAGTCTTACACGAGCATATTTACGAAGAGCTGAGTTTGGCTTTTTAGGGGTCATTGTTCCAACACGAGTACATACGCCACGTTTTTGTGGTGAATTTAAATGTGTTGCTCTCTTTTCACGACTATTATATCCAATTTCTAGAGCAGGTGACTTACTTTTTCTTTTCTTATTTTGTCTACCTTTTCTAACTAATTGTTGCATAGTTGGCATCTTATCATCCTTTCTAATCCACACACCCAGGTGTTTCATTTTTATTTTTAATTAAAGATTTACCGAAGTAAACCTTAATTAAATGCGATAATAATATATCACTTTATAGCATATGTTGTCAAGTCTATTTATATAACTTTCCCCACTTCTATGACGATTATCACATATTTATATCTATTGTTTTGTCTCATAGTTTTTTCCACATTTTATATATGGATTATAAGAATATGCCCGATCTTTTTTCTCAAACTGAACATATCCATCACATTTTTGGTTCAAATCACGAGGATCATAGATTTTGATAAATAATCCTGCATTGTTTAAAGTTTCCATCTCTATCTTTTCAGCATTGGGCATATTATTAGACTGATACTTCTGCATCATGTATTTTGTTGCAGCTGCCATTAAATCTTCTTCCATATCCTCATATGTATATGTTACATCTTGTCTAAAAGATTCATTTGGTTTCATTGTATCCTCAAGACGTTTAAAATTTTCCTGAAATAAAACAGTTGATAAAATCAAGGCAAATCCAATCACACCTAGGTATAATAATAATTCATTTAAAGTAAATCCCTTATGATCCATAAATCCTCCTTAAAATAATCGCCTTACATCTGCATTATCCTTAAATTGATAAAGTTTTGCAGGTCTTCCATTTTTTATTTCATTTTTAAAACCTGTATCTTCTATTATATCAAGTCCTAAAATTTTTTTTCGGAAATTTCTACGATCTAGCAAATGTCCTTCGATTTGCTCACAAATAGATTGCATTTCGGGTAATGTAAAATCGCTTGGAAATAGTAATTTTAAAATACTCGATGTTTTTAGCTTTTGCTTTAAATAATCAATCATAGAATCAATTACTTCCTCATGATTGTATCCTAATTTAGGAAAGGAATCTATACTAAACCACTCACTCTCCACCATTTCAGGTTCCCTTCTTTTATAAGTGGCTGTAACATTATCTACTAGCGCAAGTGTGCTAACATGGACAACTTTCTCAGACAGTGATTCTTCCTTATCTTCAAAAGCTTTAAATGTCTCTGTATATACATCACCAAGCCCTACATATTCGGTTAATAATGTATACGTATTTTTTTCAAATGTTTCATCATAGGAAAGTCCTTTACTTGGTAATATCCAATATCCTTTATAAGGTTCCCCACTTTTTTTTATAAGAAGTATTTTTATCTTTCCTTTATCTATTGTAAATAATCCTAATATCATCTTAATTTTAAAAGCATCTGCATCCTTCATAGTATCTCGCTCCTTTGCGTTGATAAGACACCATTATTATAACAATATTTTTGGTTTTGTCAAATTTGACAAAAAAAAGGTAGACTTTTAAAATCTATCCTTTTTATATTTTAATCCATTAAGGCATCTTCTAGTGTTTCTAATGGTTCTACATCAGTTAAATTAGATTCAAGATCATATTCTGCCTCTTTGTATTGTCTACTACCAGTACCTGCAGGAATAATCTTACCAATAATAACATTTTCCTTAAGTCCTGTCAAATGATCTACTTTTCCATGGATAGCTGCATCTGTCAAAATTCTTGTAGTTTCTTGGAAAGATGCTGCCGATAAGAATGAATCTGTTTCTAATGATGCTTTGGTAATCCCTAAAAGTACAGGTCTTCCTGTGGCAGGTCTTTTACCATTTAAAATTAATTCCTTATTAATATCTGTGAAATCTAACATATTTACCATGGTTCCTGGTAAGAAGTAAGAATCTCCACTACCTACAATTTTGATTCTTGAAATCATACGTTTCGCTATAATTTCAACGTGTTTATCAGAAATATCAACACCTTGTGAACGATATACACCTTGAATTTCTAGTAGGATATATTGCTGTACTGTAATTGGATCTGTTACAACTAAAAGTTCTTTTGGGCTAATAGCACCATGTGTAAGCCTTTGACCTGCAATTACATCATCACCCTTTTCAACAGCGAGTTTCGCACCATAGTTTGATGTATGTTCTTTCATTTCAGCTTCATTTTTAACTGTAATGGTAATTTTACCAGAATCCTCTTTAATATCTACAACTTTACCTGTGATATCAGAGATAGTTGCCTTTCCTTTAGGATTTCTAGCTTCAAACAATTCTTGAACACGTGGAAGACCTTGTGTAATGTCATCACCACCTGCAACACCACCTGTATTAAAGTTTCGCATAGTAAGCTGTGTACCTGGTTCTCCAATTGACTGTGCAGCCATAATACCTACAGCTTCGCCAAGTTCAACGATTTGTCCTGTTGCAAGATTTCTTCCATAACATTTACGACAAACTCCTTGATGGGTTTTACAAGTTAATACTGTACGAATTGGTACTTTTGTAATACCTGCATCAATGATTTTTTCTGCTAGAGCTTCTGTTATATAAGTATTTCTCTCTGCAAGAATTTCCTTTGTTTCTGGGTGAATAATATTTTTGTTTGTATATCTACCAATAATACGATCTTCTAAAGATTCTATTGTGGTTCCATCTTTTGGATTGATGAATGCTTCTACTAAAACGCCCTGTTCAGTATGACAATCATCTTCTTTTACAATAATATCCTGTGCCACATCGACAAGTCTTCTTGTTAAATATCCAGCATCTGCTGTTTTTAGTGCTGTATCAACAGCCCCTTTACGAGCACCATGAGTAGATAAGAAAAACTCTGAAATACTAACACCTTCACTAAAGTTTGATACAACAGGGATCTCTACTTGTCCACCACTTGGTTTAGAGAATAATCCACGCATTCCTGCAAGTTGTGTATAAGAACTTAAATCACCACGAGCCTTAGAACGAATCATCATTGAAATTGGGTTTTCTGTATCTGTTTTTAAGATTTGTTCTAATTTAGATGTAATTTGATCTTTTGTACCTTGCCAAATTGAAATAACACTATTATATCTTTCTTCTTCTGTAATCAAACCACGTTTATATTGTTTATTAATCGTATCAACTTTATTTTGACTTTCTTCCAGTAAAGTAGATTTTTCTTCACATTCTTTAATATCTGTAATAGAAATAGAAATACCAGATATCGTTGAATATTTAAATCCTAAATCCTTTAGTTTATCAAGCATAACAGATGTCTCTGTTGTTTGATATCTTTTATAAATTTGGGCAATTAATTTTGTTAAAACACCTTTATTAAACGGATCTGCAAGTTCCATTTTTTGAATAGACTCTTTGATATTCTCTCCTCTGTTAATAAAGTATTTTGCTGGTGTGATTTTTTCGATATTTTCACTTGAACCATCATTGATATACTGAAAAGTATCTGGGAAAATTTCATTAAAAATAAGTTTTCCTGGTGTTGTTACCAAATATTTATCGTGGTAAGAATCTGGAAAAATTTTATACTTAAAGCTTTTTACTGGAATGGCAATTCGAGTATGAAGTGTTACTTCCCTTCTTTCATATGCCATTAAAGCTTCGTTAGCGTTTTTAAAGACTCTTCCCTCACCTTTTAAATCTTTCTTTTCAATGGTAATATAGTAGTTTCCCAGAACCATATCTTGACCAGGTGTAACTATTGGCTTTCCATCAGATGGTTTCAAAATATTATTGGCACCTAACATTAAGATTCTCGCTTCTGCTTTTGCTTCTTCAGTAATTGGAACATGTACAGCCATCTGATCTCCATCAAAATCTGCATTAAACGCCGCACACACAAGTGGATGCAGACGAATTGCTCTACCACCAATTAATTTTGGTTCAAATGCCTGTATTCCAAGTCTATGAAGTGTTGGAGCACGGTTTAACATAACTGGATGTTCTTTTATTTTTTCTTCAACAACATCCCAAACCCTAGGATCTTGATTCTCAATCATTTTCTTTGCAGCTTTTATGTTTGAAGCGATTTCTTTTGATACAAGACCATTGATAACATGTGGTTTAAATAATTCCAATGCCATTTCTTTTGGAATACCACATTCATACATTTTTAAATTTGGTCCTACAACAATAACTGAACGGCCTGAATAATCTACACGTTTACCAAGTAAGTTTTGACGAAAACGTCCTTGTTTTCCTTTTAACATACTAGAAAGTGATTTAAGTGGTCTATTTCCTGCTCCTGTAATATTTCTTCCACGTCTACCATTATCAAAAAGAGCATCTACAGCTTCCTGAAGCATACGTTTTTCATTTTGAATAATGATAGAAGGAGCCCCTAAATCCATTAATTTTTTCAAACGGTTGTTACGATTAATAACTCTTCTATATAAATCATTTAAATCAGAAGTAGCAAATCTTCCACCATCTAATTGAATCATTGGTCGAAGTTCTGGGGGAATAACAGGAAGTGCATCTAAAATCATCCATTCTGGTCTATTTCCAGATTCTAAGAAAGCACTTAATACATCCAAACGTTTAATTAAACGAACACGTTTTTGACTAGTTGTATCCTTTATTTCTTCAATTTCTTCTTTAATTTCTTTTACTTCATTTTCAATATTAACTTCCTTAAGAAGCTCTTTTATCGCTTCTGCACCCATACCTACTCTAAAAGTATTGCCATATTTTTCATAGTAAGCTCTATATTCTTTATCACTAATTGTCTGCTTTTTCTCAAGTGGGGCTGGTCCTGGATCTAGAACAACATAGGATACAAAATATAGTACCTCTTCTAAATCACGTGGCGACATATCAAGGGTAAGTCCCATACGAGATGGAATTCCCTTAAAAAACCAAATATGGGAAACAGGGGTTGCAAGTTCAATATGTCCCATACGTTCACGTCTAACTTTCGCACGTGTAACCTCTACACCACAACGATCACAAACGATATTTTTATAACGCAAACGTTTATACTTTCCGCAAGCACATTCAAAATCTTTAGTAGGTCCGAAGATTTTTTCACAGAAAAGTCCATCTCGCTCTGGTCTTAGCGTTCTATAATTAATTGTTTCTGCTTTTTTTACTTCTCCATAAGACCACTGTCTAATTCGCTCTGGAGAGGCGATTGCGATTCTAAGTCCATTAAAATCATTTACATTCATTAATCTTCATCCTCCTCTTCCATGAAATCTTCTTCTATATTACCATCAAATTTATCATCCTCAAATGTGTCTTCCATATTTTCAAATGCATCCTCTTCTTCTTCTTTAGAAACTGGATCTTCTGCATTAGCAACAGCTTCTGCCGCACTCTCCATAACACCTAATTCCAATGATTTTTCAAACTCTTCAGGTGTTAAAAATTCATCTGATTCATTTTCCTCTAATTCCCTTAATTCTTTATATTCACCATGTTTATCTAAAACAGTAATATCAAGCCCTAAAGCTTGGAACTCTTTAATGAGTACTCTAAAGCTTTCTGGAATTCCTGACGCTGGAATTGGTTGTCCTTTTACAAGCGCCTCATATACTTTTACACGACCTGCTACATCATCTGATTTAATTGTCATCATTTCCTGTAAAGCATGAGCCGCACCATATGCATAAAGGGCCCAAACTTCCATTTCTCCAAATCTCTGACCTCCAAATTGTGCTTTTCCACCTAATGGTTGTTGCGTAACTAAACTATATGGTCCTGTTGATCGAGCATGCAATTTATCATCAACCATATGATTTAGTTTAATCATATACATTACACCAACAGAAACTTTATTATCAAAAGGTTCTCCCGTTCTTCCATCGTAAAGGGTAAATTTACCATCTTCTGGAAGGTTTGCTTCTTTTAGAGCATCAATAATTTCTGTTCTTGTTGCACCTGAGAATACTGGGGTTGCTACATGTATATTTAAATGTTTGGCTGCCATTCCTAGATGCATTTCTAAAATTTGTCCAATGTTCATACGTGATGGAACTCCAAGAGGGTTTAAAAGAATATCTACTGGTGTACCATCTTCCATGTATGGCATATCTTCTTCAGGTAAAACAAGAGAAATAACACCTTTATTACCATGTCGTCCAGCCATTTTATCCCCAACTGTAATTTTACGCTTTTGTGCAATATAAACTCGCACTATTTTTGAAACTCCAGCTGGAAGCTCATCTGTATCTTCTTTTGTGAAAATCTTTACATCATGAACGATTCCATCTCCACCATGAGGTACTCTAAGTGATGTATCTCTTACTTCTCTTGTTTTTTCACCAAAAATAGCATGTAATAATTTTTCTTCACTTGTTAATTCAGCCATACCTTTTGGTGTAACTTTACCTACTAAAATATCATCATCATGAACTTCTGTACCAATTCGAATGATACCATTTTCATCTAAATTTTTACGAGCATCTTCACCAACATTAGGAATATCTCTTGTAAATTCTTCTGCACCAAGCTTTGTATCACGACATTCAATTTGATAGTCTTCAATATGAATTGAAGTATATACATCATCTTTTACCAAACGTTCATTTAATATAACAGCATCTTCATAGTTATATCCATTATAGTTCATAAAAGCAACTGTAACATTTTTTCCGAGAGCCATTTCACCTTGTTCAGTAGAAGGACCATCAGCAATTACTTCTCCTCTTGTAATCTTATCGCCTAATTTTACAATAGGAACTTGATGATAACAAGTACCAGCATTACTTTTCTCAAATCCATTTAAATAATAAGTATCTACACCACCCATTGTTTTTACAAGAATTTTTCTAGCATCTACATAATCGACAATACCATCTGCTTTGGCAATGATAACAGCTCCTGAATCCCTCGCTGCAATAGCTTCAATACCAGTTCCTACAATTGGGGACTCGGCCTTTAAAAGTGGAATCGCCTGACGTTGCATATTCGCACCCATCAAAGCTCTTTTTCCATCATCGTGTTCCAAGAATGGAATTCCACTTGTTGTAATAGAAACAACCTGCTGTGCAGATACATCAATATAGTCAACTTCTTCTGCCTTTACAATAATGTTTTCTCCACGATAACGTACAGGAACTCTCTCTGCTGTAATACGTCCATCTTCTTGCTGAATTGTCGCCTGTGAAATATTATATTCTAATTCTTCATCAGCTGTCATATAAACTATTTCTTCTGTTAAGACACCCTTTTCAACCTTTCGATAAGGTGTCATTATAAATCCATATTCATTGACTCTAGCAAAACTTGCAAGAGATGTAATCAGTCCGATATTAGGTCCTTCTGGTGACTCAATTGGACAAAGTCTACCATAATGGGATGGATTTACATCACGTACATCCATTCCAGCTCGGTCTCTGGAAAGACCACCAGGTCCTAAAGATGAAAGCCTTCTTTTATTAGCAAGCTCAGCGATTGGGTTGGTTTGATCCATAAATTGTGATAACTGACTGCTACCAAAGAACTCTTTGATAGAAGCTGTAAGGGGTCTAATATTAATAAGTGTCTTAGGTGTGACTTCTGTAATTTCTTGTGTACTCATTCGATCACGAATAACTCTCTCAATACGGCTCATTCCAACTCTAAATTGATTTTGTAAAAGTTCTCCAACTTGACGAACTCGTCTATTTGACAAATGATCAATTTCATCAAAATTTCCAATACCATCTAATAAATTTAGATAATAAGATACGGATGCATATACATCTGAAATAGTAAGTCTTTTTACATCAATACTTTGATCATTTCCAATAATTTTAGTAATTTTTTCTGGGTTTGATTTAGAAAATATTTTAATAATTTGTACTTTATTATAAGTATCTAAATCTTCATTAACAATAACCTCTGTAACGCCATATCCTTTATCTAAAACTTCACGCAATACGTCAATATTGTCTTTTGTAATAATCGTACCTTTTTCTAAAATAATATCCTTACCATCACGAATTGTCTCTGCAAGTGTGCATCCCATAATACGATCTATTACACCCAATTTTTTATTAAATTTGTAACGACCTACTTTTGCTAGATCATAGCGAAAAGCATCAAAAAATCTTGTAATCAATTGATTTTTAGCACTATCTAATGTAGATGGTTCTCCAGGTCTTAATTTAGAATGAATATCAATTAAAGATTCATCCAAATTCTTATTAGCGTCCTTTTCAATTGTTCTTTGAAGATATTCATCTTCACCATATAATGAAAGGATATCTTCATCACTAGAAAGACCTAATGCTCTAAGAAGCGTTGTAATAGGCACTTTACGCGTACGATCAATTCGCACATATATAATCCCTCTTGCATCTGTTTCATATTCTAACCAAGTACCTCTAGATGGAATAATTTGTGAAGTAACCATAATACGGCCATTTTTATCAATTTCTCTTCCAAAATAAACAGAAGGTGAACGAACAAGCTGTGATACAATTACCCTTTCTGCCCCATTAATAATAAATGTTCCACTTTCCGTCATAATTGGCATATCTCCAAGATAAATATCTTGTTCTTTTACCTCGCCTGTTTCCCCATTGAAAAGACGAGCCTCTACTTTTAACGGTGCAGCATAAGTTGCATATCTTTCCTTGCACCCTTTAATTGAATATCTAGGTTCATCAAAAGAAAATTCTCCAAAATCTAATGTTAAATTTCCAGTAAAACTTTCAACTGGAAAAATATCCTCAAATACTTCTTTGATTCCAATTTCCATAAACCAGTTATAAGATTTTTTTTGGATTTCTAACAGATTCTCTAATCGAATTGCATTTTTTGTTTTTGCATAACTTCTTCTTGTACGATGATCACCATATTTTTTAACAGTATAAGCCACTCTTTCACCCCTATAACTATAATAACTTACGTAGACAAGGACACAAAAAAGTCCATGCCACCACTTTACAATTTTAACAAATCAGATAGAATTTGTCAACATGATTTAGCTTTTATCACATAAAAGCCTTTGTTTTTTGATATCAAAGTAACCAAATATTCTTTTTGTAGATCTTTCACAACGCTTTTTGCACCTTGATCTTTATGTATAACAAACCAAAGTTCTCCATCCTTTTCTAAGTATTCCTTAGCTTCAAATAATATTTGATAGAGAATTTGTTTCCCAACACGTATGGGAGGATTTGTTATAATATATCGATATTTTTTATTGATTTTTTCATAGAGATCGCTTTTAAAAACATTGGCACGAACTTCGTTTCTTACAACATTTTTTTGTGAGAGATGCAAACTTCTATCATTGATATCCACCATATCTACATCAGCAGAGGATATTTTTGCTAAATAAATTCCAATAGGCCCATAACCACAACCAAAGTCTAATACATTTCCTTCTATTGCCTCTATGTTTATATTTTCTAGAAGAGATCTCGTTCCAAAATCAAGACCCTTTTTAGAAAATACACCATGATCGACAAAAAAAGACAACTTTTCATCACCAATTTTAGCAAAAATGATTTTTTCTTCACTTTTTAAATTTTTATCATTTTCAAAATAGTGTGACATAACTCCTCCATCTATTTTTACAATCTTATAAGATTTCTAAAACACCTTTAGAAAAACTAGGCATATTTTATCAAAAACGCAAAGGAAACCCATACTAGATTTAGTATAGGTTTCTCCTTTCTTTATTTCAATTCGATTGTAGCTCCTGCTTCTTCAAATTTTGCTTTAATTTCATTTGCTTCATCAGTAGAAACGCCTTCTTTAACATTTCCACCATTATCTGCAACTTCTTTAGCTTCTTTAAGTCCTAATCCTGTATATTCACGAACAAGTTTGATAACTGCGATTTTATTAGAACCAGCTGCTGTAAGCACTACATTTACAGTAGAAGGCCCTTCTTCTGCAGCTCCTGCTTGTGGTGCAGCTGCTACTGCTACTGCACTTGGATCTACACCAAATTCCTCTTTCATTGCATCTACTAATTCTTTTACTTCAAGAATTGTCATTTCTTTTAAACCACTAATAAATTCATCTTTTGTAAATTTTGCCATTTTCTTTCCTCCTTAAATTATTTTTCTAAATCTTCACTATATAAATTTAATGCAATTGATAAGTCTCTTACAGTACCCATCAAAGCACCAGCAAGCATTGTAAGTAAAGTATCTCTTGATGGAACTGCTGCTAATTTATTTAACATTTCAATATCTGCAACTTGACCATCTACAATTCCCACTTTTAACTCTAAGGTTGGGTGTGACTTTGCAAACTCACTTACTGCCTTGATTGGAGCGATTGTATCTTTACCAAACGCCACCACTTTTGGTCCTTCTAACTCTGTTTCAAGATCAATTTTCAAATTTTCAAGAGCTCTTCTTGTAAGTGTATTTTTATATACTTTTAACTCACAATCGTTTTCTCTTAAAATTCTTCTAAGTTCTGTTTGTTCTGAAACAGTAAGACCATTGTTATCAAACCAAACAATTGACGCTGATTGCTTTATATTTGATGCAATTTCATCAATTGTCTCTTGTTTTTGATTCAAAATCTTTTGATTTGCCATACTAACCTCCTTTTAACGTTTATTACACATAAAAGTCCTTATTTTGTTTCCGTAGCAAACTCCATAAGGACTCAAAGGTTCATTTGTTCCTCGGTAGGGAATTAAGCCTAAAGCACCTACTGTCTACGGTAATAATATTCTATTTTTCTTGGCTATACGCATTATAGCACAGCTTTTTTTAATTGTCAAAACTATTTGTATCAATTTTGATTCCAGGACCCATTGTTGTAGAAATAGCTACATTTTTAATGTATGTTCCTTTTACGACAGATGGTTTAGATTTTGCAATAATTGATACAAATGAGCGAATATTTTCAGCTAATTTTTCATCATCAAATGATACTTTTCCAACAAGTACATGAACATTTCCATAACTGTCAGTTCTATATTCTACTCTTCCTTTTTTTACATCCTCTACAGCTTTTTTAACATCTGTTGTAACTGTTCCTGTTTTAGGGTTTGGCATAAGTCCTTTTGGACCTAATACTCTACCTAATTTTCCAAGAGCTGGCATCATATCCGGGGTAGCAATCATTGTATCAAAACCAAACCAGTTTTCTTTTTCTATTTTTTCAAGCATATCAGCATCTCCGACAAAATCTGCTCCTGCTTCTTTTGCTGCTTTTGCATTTTCTCCTTTAGCAATTACTAAAACTGTTTTTGTTTTACCAATGCCATTTGGAAGAACTGCAGCTCCTCTTAGTTGTTGTTCTGCTTTACGAGTATCTAAGTTTAATCTCATAGCAAGTTCAACAGAAGAGTCAAATTTTGTAGTAGCAGTTTTTTTAGCAAGTGCAATTGCTTCTTCTAGAGAATATGCTTTATTTTTTTCAACTAGCTTACTAGCTTCTACATATTTTTTACTTCTTTTCATTTTTCTTCCTCCTTATGTGGTGTGTGCGGGTGAAAAGAATGCGGACTTTTCTTCCTCCCACATAGGCTAGGCCTATTACTAAAATCTTTAATCTTCTACTTTTACGCCCATATTGCGAGCTGTTCCTGCTACAATATCCATTGCTTTTTCAATTGTATAACAGTTCAAATCTTGTAATTTAATTTCAGCAATTTCTTTTAGCTGATCTTTTGAAAGCGTTGCAACTGTCTCATTGGCTCCTTTTGTTGAGCCTTTTTTTATTTTTGTCACTTTCTTAATTAAGAAAGGAGTTGGTGGAGTTTTTATTACAAAATCAAAACTTCTATCTTCATAGATTGTAATTTCAACTGGTAAAATATCTCCCATTTTATCTTTAGTTGCATCATTATATTTTGTACAAAATTCCTGCAAATTAATACCTGCTGGTCCTAAAACTGTTCCAACTGGTGGAGCTGGTGTTGCTTTTCCTGCTGGAATTTGTAATTTAATTTTTTTACTTACTTGTTTAGCTGCCACGAAAAACACCTCCTATATTATTTTTTCGCGAGTGGTTCTATTAGCACCTTCTGTCCGCTGGCAGATGTATACCTCCCACTTGTCTATATATAAAAATATATAGCTTTATTAATATAACATATTTTTATCAGCTTGTCTATATTTTTATTGTTTATATTTGTTTTATATGCAAATAAATACATTTTAGACCTTTTATGGGATCTCAATTTCATCTTAATCATAAAATGAATTAAATTCTCAAAAAATATAGTGCTTCCTACACTATATCCTTTATATAAAATCTATGCTTTTTCAATTTCATGCAAAGCCAATTCTACAATTGTTTCTTGACCAAATAAATCTAAAGCAACCTCAAGTTTTTGTTTTTCCAAATCAAGAGATTTAATCGTTCCAAACATTCCTGAAAATGGACCATTACTTACCTTTACTGTATCTCCTACAGTAAGTTCATTTTCCATATCTAATCTAGAAAGCCCCATAGAGCCTAAGATTTGATCTACTTCTGCTGGTGTTAAAGGAAAAGGTTTCGCCCCTTTACCTGAAGATCCTATAAATCCTGTAACACCTGGAGTATTACGAACAATAAACCAAGCTTCATCTGTCATAACCATTTCTACTAAAATATAACCAGGAAACATTTTTTTTAGTTTTTCTTTTTTTACCCCATCTTTTACTTCTACTTCTTTTTGTTCTGGAACTACAATCCTATAAATATGATCTTCCATTCCCATAGAGTTTGCACGCATTTCTAACTTTTCTTTTACCTTATTCTCATGTCCTGAATAAGTATTTACAACATACCATTCTTTTTCCATTATTTCACCATCCAAGAATTAAAAAACGCAAGTACAACATCAGTTATACTAAAAAATAATGCAAATATAAGTATAAAACCTATTGTTGCTACTGAATATGTGGTCATTTCTTTTTTTGTTGGCCACTTTACCTTTTTCATTTCCCCTTTTACACCCATAAAGAAACGAGCTAATTTTTTCATATTCCACCTCTTTAATAAAATATGTTTTTATTTCAAAATAAAAAACACCCTCGTGTCTATAGAAAGCATATCATAGTTATATACCCATGTCAATAAAGGAATATCATTTTACATTGATAATCTCCATTTAAATTATCATATATAGAAATAATACATCATATAAAAATTAAAATAACAAATTAATCTTATAAAAAAAATTATAAAAATCTTCTACTATACTAGTATATACAAAAATTTATATTTAAATCACACTTTTGCATAAATCCTAAAAAAAAGCAAATACTATAAAATAAAAGGAGGTAAAAACATGAAAAAGAAAAAAATAAGTTCTGTAATAGCTGTATTATTTTGTTTTATTGCCTTAACAGGTTGTATGGATAAAAAAGGAATGGATGCAACTGATATTACTGATACAGATCCTAGTATTCAAGATAAGGATACAGAAAACAAAATGGATACCATTGAGGAAAAAGCCAAAAATGATGTAGCAAACGGAAATGATGTTACAAAAGAAAAAATAAATGAGGCTATTACATACATCCATAAACATATAGATGATCCTTTTAAAGATGAAAAGACAACTGAAACACTTGCTTACTATGGTGCCTATTTAAAACATGCAGGCAATGATACCCATGAAATTTCTAAAATGGGCGAACACGTTCATACATATGTGAAAGATATTTATAATAAAACAAAAAAAGAGATGGATGAAACAAGTACAACTCTAAAAAAGGAAATTAAAAATCAATTAGATAAAATAGAAAATAAAAAAGATGAAATCATTGATGAATTCCATCTTTCTCTCAAAAAAGCAACTGAAAATAATACTATCAATGAGTAGTATTATTTTTTCTTATTTTAAAATTGGTTCTAAGAGAGATAAGGCAACTTTTTCTTTATCAATAAATATCTCCTCTACATAACAGTCTACAATATCTCCTACACCCAAAATTTCACTAGGGTGTTTTATATATTTATCTGTTAATTTTGAAATATGGGCAAGACCATCATTATGAAGACCAATATCTATAAAAGCTCCAAAATCAACAACATTTCGAACAGTTCCTTGCAATTTCATACCTACTTTTAAATCACTTATTTCTAAAATATCACTTTTAAGTAGTGGCTTTGGCATATCATCTCTAGGATCTCGATTCGGTTTCTTAAAAGATTCTATGATATCTTCTAGTGTATATATATCAGCATTTACATGTTCCTTTATATCTGTTATAGATATTTTAGATAAAATTTCTATCATTTTAGATGTTCCAATATCTTCTACTTTCATTCCGATATAATCTAATAGCTGTATAGATGCATTGTAACTTTCAGGATGGATAGAGGTCGCATCTAATCGATTCTTTCCATCAACAATTCGTAAAAACCCAACAGCTTGTTCATAGACTTTATCACTTAATAAGGGTTGGATTTCCTCTCTAGATAAAATTTTTCCATTTTGATTTCGGTATGATAATATCTTTTTAATGTGATTTTTTTTCAGCCCAGAAACATACTTAAACAAACTTTCTGATGCTGTATTTATATTTACACCTACTCGATTCACTGTCTTACTTACAACAAAATCTAAAGATTCTGCTAATTTCTTATTGGCAATATCATGTTGGTATAAACCAACACCAATACTTTCGGGATCAATTTTCACAAGTTCAGAAAGTGGGTCCTGAAGTCTTCTTCCAATGCTAATAGCACTTCTCTTTTCAACTGTTAAATTAGGAAACTCTTCTATTGCAATTTTAGAAGCCGAATAAACACTCGCACCTGCTTCGCTTACAATCACATATTGACATTTATGATCAGCTCTTTTTAATAGTCCTGCTACAAAAGCCTCACTTTCTCTAGAAGCTGTTCCATTCCCAATTGCAACCATATCAATGTGATATGTATTGATTAAATCCAGCATTTTTCTTTCCGCTTCTTCTTTTTCATTTCTAGGCTCATGTGGATATATCACATCAATCTTTACATTTTTTCCCGTTGGATCTATAACAGCTAGTTTACATCCCGTTCGGTAAGCAGGATCAAATCCAAGCACCCACTTATCTTTCATAGGTGGTTGTAACAATAACTTTTCTAAATTGTCACTAAAATTTTCAATAGCGGAATCTTCCCCTATTTCTGTCAAATCATTACGTATTTCTCTATTAATAGAAGGAAAGATAAGTCGTTTATAACTATCTCTAATAGCATTTTTAACAATATCTATAACAAAAGAATCTTTACATTTTATAATTTGTTTTTCCAAATAAGAATAAATAGGTTCTATATCCACATCAATAGATACTGTTATTATATTTTCCCTCTCTGCTCGATTCAAAGCAAGAATGCGATGGGGTCTTATCTTTTTTATAGACTCACTATACTCATAATACATTTCATATGTTTTCTTTTCATCTACAGCATTTTTTCTTTTTTTAGAAGTGATAACCCCATTTTGATATATGTATTTTCGTATCCATTTCCGATACAACGCATGATCACTTATATTTTCAGCAATAATATATAAAGCTCCCATACATGCATCTTCTATTGTTTTTACATTTTCATTTATAAATGGTTTGGTAAGATTTTCTACACTGCCCTTCAAGGGAAATGTCATTATTTTTTTAGCTAAAGGTTCTAATCCATTTTTGATAGCCTCTGTAGCTTTTGTTTTTTTCTTTTCTTTAAATGGTCTATATAAATCTTCAACTTCTACTAAACGAGTCGCTTGTAAAATTTTGTTTTTTAAATCTTCATCAAGTAACCCTTTCTCATCAATTAAACGAATGACATCGTCTTTTCTTTTATTTAGATGAACCTGATACATATAAAATTCATCAATTTTTCGAATTTGTTCTTCGTCTAAATTCCCAGTAGCTTCTTTACGATATCTAGCAATAAAAGGAATGGTATTTCCTTCTTCTAACAAAGACAAAGTGGCCTTTATGCCACTTTCTTTAATCTGTAAAGAAGTACTGATTTGTTTCATTACTTCTTCGTTCATATTTTCTCCTTAATCAATTCTATTCCGATCTAAAAATTGGGTAAGTTTTCCTTTATCAGTCGCACCCACTAAACTATCCTTTATTTTTTCTCCCTCAAACACTAAAATCATAGGTTCAGAATATGTCTCTTTAGTAAGTTCAATCACATTCATAAAATCAATAATTTGATTATTTTTAGATATAGTTCCTAAATCTAAAAAATCTACCTTTGTTTTTCGTTTTGATAAAACACCTACTACAATATTTTCATATTCTTTATGGATTTTACTATTTTTAGTTGCTATGTAAACAACCCTTTTCTCTTTTGATACACTAGCATGTATATATTCATCTAGTGTTATTTCGTTCATAATAGATTCTACTGTAGTGGTATGATTTAAAATAAAAGTAATCCCAAGATATAGACAAAGGGCAATCAAAATAGAACTTAATCCTAAAATTGTATATTTTTGTTTTCTATTCATTTTTTCACTTAATAAAACTTTTTTAGCATTTTCTTTATTTACACTTTTTGCCTTTACCTTTACCTTTGCTGCTGTTTTCCCTACTTTTTGTTTTACTTGGTTTCCCATTTTCTAACCTCCCATTATTATAATTGTATCATAAACGAATATAAAATCAAATATTTTATTCATGATATTTTTTGTTTATTTTTGTCGTTGATAAAGATCCCTTCTGAATTACCCTACTCCCATATTTCTCACGCAATGAAAAAATAATATCCTCTAAATTTTGATTTTCTTCCTTTTCCTCTAATTTTTCAAATAAAGATACCTGATAAGAGGCTTTCGAAACAAGTGTATCTAAACGAATTGCTAACAGGCGAACAGGTTCTCCTTTCCAAAGATCTCGAAATAATTTTTTACTAATATCATAAATTTCCTTACTTGTACAAACTGCATTTGTAAGTTTTATTTGATGAGAGGTAACCGCAAAAAAATGATCTTTCATTTGTACAGCTACCACCTTCGCATACCTTCCCTTCTGATGCAAAGCTTTGGCTACATTTTCACTCATTGCTAGCAAAATGTTATCTATATCAGTAATATTGGTATAATCTTTTTCTAAAGTAATTGAATTACTAATTCCTTTAGATTCTCTTTCAACTACCACTTCTTCATTATTTTGGCCATTTGCAGATTGAATGAATTTATGAGCATTATTTTTTAAATATTTATATAAAAAACTTTCATTAGCATGGGCCAAGTCATAAATCGTATGAATTTTTAAAATTTTTAATTTTTCGGCACTTCTTTTCCCAACACCATATAATCTATGAACTGGTAATGGCCATAGTTTTTGTTTCACTTCAGATGCCCATAAAGTATGAACCTTGTTAGGTTTATCAAAATCAGATGCCATTTTCGCACATAATTTATTATTTCCAATTCCAATGTTTACTGTAAAACCGAGATTTTGATAAATTTCATTCTTCAACTTATGAGCAAAAACAACTGCATCTCCATATAGATTTCTTACTTTTGTATAATCAAGAAAACATTCATCAATTGATAAAATTTCTATATCTGGAGAATATTTTTCAATATATGAAAATAAAGTATCACTCATCTTTTTATACAATAGATAATCAGCTGGATATACCTTTAAAACAGGACATTTTCTTCGGGCACTGTAAAGTGTTTCGGCTGTTTGAATACCTAGTTTTTTACAAGGTATGGATTTAGCAACTACAATGCCTCTTCTTTTCGTTTCATCCCCACCAATCACAGCATAGCTCTTTCTAATATCATATCGATACCCTTTTGATAATAAATCTATAGCTGTCCATGAAAGAAAAGCATTATTTACATCAATATGCATAATAATCCTATCCATATAATCACCTTTTTTATTCTATCAAAAGAACAGATGTTCGTCAACAGCGATATCTAAGAGCTAAATAAAAAAATTTTTATTATCATAAACAAAGATATAAATATCAAGGAATAACATTAAAACTTAAAAATCAATTAATATTCCTAGTCCTATTTCTAAATTAAAGAACAAATATATGTAAAAATATTATTTATATGTATTAGATTATCTTCAAAATATATCACTAAAATTGATTACAAAAAAAACGTGATGAAGAAATCATTACGCAGCATCTATCGCTTGCAAAGGCTAAGCTTCTTTGCAAAATTTTAGCCTTTATAAACAATTAAACAAGTAATTATCACTAATAACTTTTTCCTATTCTTAATTTAACTAATACAACAGATTAAATTAAGATTCATATCCTAATCAACACAGAAAATGAAAACCTATAAATGTATTTCAAAAGTTATTTATTAAATTTCTTTTTATACAATCGTTCTCTTGTAGGTGTTCCATTAACCATATTGGTATCAGTCATTTCAATAAATTCAAAACCAAATTTTTCATAAAAACCACTTAAAGAGGTGATTAAATATACACATTCAAAATTACATGAAACTTCTATAAGTAATGTATTTATTAGTTTACTTGCTATTCCTTTATTTCTGTATTCATTTTTAACATACATTCCACCTATAAAAGGATATAACTCAGGTCTTAATTCAGCATCATTATGAAGAAAATTAATGGTTCCTATCACATTGTCATTAAATTTAGCAATATAAACAATAGGCAGTGGTTCTCCACTACATCTTTTTTCTACTATTTCCTTTAAATCATCAATTGTTAAATTACAATTTTTCCCCCACCAATTATACCATATCTCTGCTACTTGAAATACATCATTTAAATTACTTTTATTTAATTTTTCAATTATTAATTCATCCATTTTATTTATTCCCTTTTATTTCAAAATCCTTATCAATTTGTTTCAATCATTAAATATATTTCCATAACCTTATTACTAATTATACATATTTCTTTTAACTCCACGATATTATTATATTTAAATCTAATTAAATTACTTTATTTTACTTCGAAAAAAATTCTTAAATTTCCTCATAGAATGATTATAATTCACAATCACAATTTTACCAATACCATAATTATAAAAAATTTCCATCTTTACATTTAAGCGACCCTATAATTAAAATATATTCTCTTTTAAAATAAGAATTTGTTTGATCTAAAATCATTGATTCTATTATTTAAAACGCTATTCTCATTTAAGATATTTGCTTCTACATAAAGATTAAATCAATTACTATAATAATAAAGCAAATGAATCCAATAATCCACTTTCTATAAGATCGAAATCCTTATTATAAATATTCTTATCTTCACAAATTTCAAATAATAAATCTGAAATATTCACTATAACTGCATCAACTGCTTTCTATCAATTTTACCATTCTGATTGATAGGTAAATAATCCATTTGTATGATACTTTTAGGAATCATATAAAATGGTACTAGCTTTTTGATTTCTTCTTTTACATATGCAACATCATAACCATTCTCTCTTTTATAATATCAGCCATTCCAATCAATATGTAATTTGTGTAATTTCTAAACAAGAAATTGGAATTGATATTGAAAAAATAAGATCTGTTTATAAACATGTTATGTATCAGTTTGCTACACAACATGAACTTCTTTATATTACAAAATCTAAACAAAATATTTATAAAAGATTATTTGAAATCTATACATTAAAGGAAGCCTACTTTAAGTGCTATGGTATCAATCTAAATAACATAAAAAAGTTGAATTTAGGATCAAAAATAATATTGTTATATGTTCCGATTCTAATATAAAAGCAACTTTAAAATATAATATAGATGGATATATCATAGCAATTTGCCAAAAGAAATCATAACATTTTAAAAAAAATTGTCCTATATTCTAGAACAATTGACTTAATAACAAAATAATAATTCCACTTAGAATGCCTATAATAGAATCTTTTTTATTTTTTAATGATTTAATATGAGGTATAAATTCTAATAAAATAATATAAATAACCATACCAAGTGTAATACCTAATAAAATTCCTAATATATTGTTGGTAATAAAATGATCTCCAAGTATAAAGATAAGCACACCACCTACAAATGTAGATAAGGAAATTCCTAAAAGCCACAAAATAGTTTTCTTTTTATTATGATTTCCCTTATAAAATGTAGATGTAATGATCATTCCTAAAGGAATATTATGAAGTCCAATTCCAAAACTCATTAAAAGAGCCATTTTTAAACTTGCCAAAGTAGATGTGTAAAGAGCCATACCTTCGATAATATTATGTATAACAAGAGCAACGGAAGAGACAATTCCTATATGATATAAGTGTTCTTCTTTCTCCTTTTTACTATTATCTTCCCTTTCGTGATCTGGTATAAAATGATCTAAAACTTTTAAAAGTCCAAATCCAATAAATCCTGACGCTACAATTAATAGAAAAGATTTCAATACATCAAATTCCTCTTGGAACATTTCAAAACTCTCAGGAATTAATTCTAATATAGCAAGAGATGCCATTACACCTAGAGCTATACTAATTGAGAAATTGACAATTTTATCATTATTTTTTGTTTTAAATACAATAATAGAACCTATTATAATAAAAAAACCAACTATAAAAGTTAATACAAGACCTTGATACATTTTCACCCAGGATTAAAATCCTGGTTCACCTCTCCTCCTATTAGGATCAATATGTTTACAAAATTTATAGAATGATATATAAACATAACCTATTATGTGTCTATTTTATCATATTTTTTAAATAATCTCTACCCTTTTAAATAAATAAAAAAAAGACTTGATCCTAAGTCTATTTAATCGCAGCTAATAATTCTGCTTTTTTCATTGTACTAAATCCAGATACTTTTTGTTCTTTTGCTATTTCACGAAGTTCAGCTACTGTAAGTTTTGCATAATCTTTATTTTCTTCTTTATTTGTATTTTTCTTTTCAGAAGATTCCTTTGCAACAGATCCTTTTATACTTTTTCCTTCTAAACCTGCTTTGGCTACATTTACAAGTTCAGTAAAAGCTTTAGGATCATTGATTGCTACTTCAGAAAGCATTTTGCGATTTACAGTTACCCCTGCTTTTGTAAGACCATCTATAAATCTTGAATAACTGATATCATTCTCTCTACAACCTGCATTAATTCTTGTAATCCATAATTTTCTAAATTCTCTTTTTTTCTGTTTTCTATCTCTATAAGCATAAGATAAAGAATGCATAACTTGTTCTTTAGCGGTCTTATATAATCTATGTTTACTTCCAAAATATCCTTTAGCCTGTTTTAATACTTTTTTTCTACGAGCACGATGTATCGTACCATTTTTTACTCTTGGCATATATTTCCTCCCTCAATACTATAAATCTTTCTTTAAACGATTGTAATCAGCTTTACTTAAAAGTGAGCCTTTTCTACTTTTTCTATTACTAGCTGCGTTCTTTTTTCCTGTATTATGTCTAGAACCAGGGGTTCCAATTTTAATGGTTCCACCAGGTCTTACTTTACAAACTTTAGCAGTTCCCTTATGTGTTTTTTGCTTATTTGCCATAAATAATCCTCCTATTTTTCTTTTTTCTTGGTAAGTATCATAGACATAAAACGCCCCTCTAATTTAGGTTGCATTTCTATCTCCGCAATACTTTCTACCGCATTTGCAAAACGAAGTAATACATCTTTTCCAAGTCCAATATGGGCAAGTTCTCTTCCCTTAAAACGAACAGTTACTTTTACCTTATGTCCTTTTTCAAGATATTTAGATGCATTTTTAACTCTTGTATCAAAATCATGAATATCAATAGTAACAGATAAACGATATTCTTTTAGCTCTAAATTATTTTCTCTTTGCCTTTTCATATTTTCTTTTTGCTTTTTCTTATTTTCATATTTGAATTTATTATAGTCCATAATTTTACATACAGCTGGTACAGCTTTTGCATTCATTAAAACTAGATCAAATCCAGCATATGAGGCAAGTGTTAATGCATCTTTAATAGGTTTTAAACCTAATTGTTCTCCATTTGGTCCAATGACCATTACTTCTTTTGCTCTAATTTGTTCATTGATAAACAAATCCTTTTCCTTTTGTGCGATATCAGACACCTCCAAAATCATTAAAAAATGGATGCAAAATGCACCCACTTTTCCTATCAATATTGACTGGCATATACCTAAAGCTATGTGCAATCAGGTGAGAAGTGGACTCTTCTGCTTTCCGTTTTTCAAATTTCTATCTTATTATAACATACTATATGAATCTGTCAAGTAAAATAGAATAGTTTACTTATTTAATGTTCTTATTTTATTTTTAAGTACATTTACTACCATTATAATTATAAGCTTGTCTTGGGCCTATTGTGGTTTGATTCCCTGCACTATCGGTTACTCTCCATTTCCAATTGATATATTCACCAGAATCATTGACTTCCTTTAATACATCAGAAGTGCATGTCCGACTTGTTGTTAAGGTATCACCAGGTTTTCCCCACATACAGCGACTATTATAGTGACTCCAATCAGCAAATATAGTATTGTTATACATAAGTATTTTTTGTCTTTCAATTTTATAAATACCCCCACCTTGATCACTTGCAGATACACTTAGTGTTGCATCACAGTGACAAGGATTACTTTTTGTACACAATCCTGTTGTTGTTTCAGAAATTGTAGGAGGGGCCTTATCAATTTTTACAGTTGTATGTGCATTACATAATCCTATATTCCCTGCATTATCATAAAAGATATCTGATCCACCATGGCCCCAGCCATTCGCCGCTGCTACATTTTTAATGGTTCCTGAATTTGTTGTATAAGTATATTTTACATTCGACTTTGTACATCCACTTCCAGAATCTATACACTTTGTCGTAACAACAACATCTTGATTTGTCCATTTATTAGTGCTTGCACTAGTTGTACATTTAGGTGCTTTAGTATCTACTTTAATTGCTGTACTACAAGTACTTTCGTTACCTGCTGTATCTTTCACATATCCATACCATGTGGTCCCATTGGTATCAGATTGTGTTCCGCTCGTTCTTTCACTATATGTTTTAGAACTAGAATTAGAAAGATCATATGTAGAGATACCACTTCCACCAGAATTATCACTACGTGTTAAATCAAGTGTTACATTCCCTAATTTATACCACCCATTATTCCCAGTTGTTCCTGTAACTTTTATATTGCATGTAGGTTTTTTTGTATCTACTTTAAGAAGAAGTTGACAATTGTTTTCATTACCCGCTTGATCTTTTACATACCCATACCAGGTAGTACCTGATGTATCTGTTTGTATTCCACTCGAAACTTTATTGTATGTTTTAGTAGCTGTTTTCGAAAATCCATATGTAGCAATACCACTTCCACCAGAATTATCATTTCTTGTTAAAGATAAAGACACACTCTTTTCTTTATACCAGCCATTTTCTCCAGCCATTCCATTTGCTACTATATTACAACTTGGTTTTGTTTTATCAATAAAAGCTATATAAGGGTTGCTATAAGCAAATGCATCTTTTTGCTCCGTCATAAGAAATACCCGATAAGTTGCATTTTGTTCTGCACTAAGATCAAAATTATTTTGCGTACTTGTTGATACATTTTTCCAAGATCCATTTTCTAATTTTTGTAATTGATATGTATACTGACCTAGTTTACTATTTTGAAGTGGTGAAGGCTTTGCCTGTAGTTGAATATTTTGATTGATAGCATCTCCACTTTTATGTTCTCTATTTTGTGCATACCCTTTCAATGAAACTGACACATAAGCAGTTTCGTCGATATCTGGAATATGATCTACACGATCATCAAAAGGATAAACAACACGTACACCATAATCTCCTTCCACAAGATGATGCTTTACAGTAACAGTAATAAAAGCAACTGCATTATTGTATCCTTCTGGCATACCTTTTGTTTTCACAACCTTTACCTCTGGAATTCCCATATCAGTTCCTTTTATAAACTCAACCTTCTGTTCTCCAAAGTAAATCATTTTATTATCACCATTATCAACAAAAAGATCTACACTACTTTCTTCACTATTTTTTCTATCCTTTAATGCAATTCTATGTCCATGTCTTCCACTTGCATCTACTACCGAAGATATTGTTGTAATTCTCTTACCAGAGAGGGCCTTTTCAATTGCCCTTACAATTCCTGATTGTTTTACAAGGAGTTGAGAGCGAATACCATCTTCTGTATATAGATTTTTTAAATGAGATAACACATTAAATATATATATTAAAACAATAATAGCAAGCGAAAATGATACCAATATTTCTACAATTGTAAACCCCTTTTCTCTTTTTCTTTCCATTCAATCACCTAGTTCTATTTTTATTTATTATATATCATTCACTCTTTTTTGTAAACCAAGAATCAACATCTCTATTTTTAT
>CANPPW010000006.1 GCA_947576095.1 uncultured Mycoplasmatota bacterium
TTATAAACAAAGGATTTGAGAGATTTTACTTTCTAAAAAGTGTTTAAGTTAAGATATTACCATATTTAAACTAGATAAGTCAATCTCTTTTTCCTATTTATTATTTTATTTAGAAGTTTCTACTATTAAATTATTTCCAGTCATTTCCTTTGGAACTTCAATTTGCATTAAGTTTAGTATTGTAGGAGCAATATCCCCCAGTTTCCCATCTTTTAATTTTAAACCTGATTTGGTTATTAAAAAAGGGACTTTTTCTTTTGAATGAGATGTCACAACATGATTTTCTTCATCTAACATTGTATCACAATTTCCATGATCAGCAGTTACAATCAAAATACCATTTTTTTCTTTTACTTTTTGATATAAATGGCCTAAACATTCATCTAAAACTTCAATAGAAAGAATAGATGCTTCCATATTTCCTGTGTGTCCTACCATATCTCCATTCGCATAGTTTAAAATTACAATGTCATATCTATTTTCATCAAGTTTTCTTAAAAGTGTATCTGTAATCTCATAAGCACTCATAGAAGGTTTTAAATCATAAGTTGCAACTTTAGGAGAAGGAATTAAAATTTTTTTTACACCTTTTAAATCTAGTTCATTTCCACCATCAAAAAAATAAGTAACATGTGCATATTTTTCAGTTTCAGCAATTCGAAGTTGTTGAATACCATTATCAGAGAGAACTTTCCCTAAAATATTTTGGGGTTCTGGCAAATGAAAAGCTGGTGTACTTTTTACTTCCTCACTTACTTTCATCATCGTTACAACTTCTAAGTCGTCTAAAAACTTACGATCAAAATCTGTAAACTCTGGATTGGTAAAAGCCTTCCATAATTCTCTTAAACGATCTGGACGATAATTAAACACGATGATTCCATCATGATTTTCTATTAATCCCTCTTTGCAAAATGTTGCAGGTTCTATAAATTCATCATATATTTTTTCTTCGTAACTCTTTTTTATATATTCATCAATAGATAACATCTCATTTTCTAAAGTCGTCATTGCCTGGTATGCTTTGGAAATACGATCCCATCGATTATCTCGATCCATAGCATAATACCTGCCACTAATAGTTGCAATTTTATAATTTGGAAATGTCTTTAATTTTTCCATTAATAAGTTTATATAGTGCATAGCTGTATCAAAAAGAGTATCCCTTCCATCTAAAAACAAATGCAAATACACATGCTCCACATGCTCTTTTGTACACATATCTAATAAGGCAAATAAATGATTGATATGGGAATGAATTCCTCCATCACTGAGTAATCCTGCAAGGTGTAATTTAGAGTGATGATCTTTGGTATGCTGTATTACTTTTTTAAAGACTTGATTCTCAAAAAAACTACCATCTTTGATTTTACTTTGGATCAGTTCAAGGGGCTGATACATAATACGGCCTGCACCTATATTCATATGCCCAACTTCACTATTGCCCATCTGTCCTTTTGGCAGACCTACCAAAGGGCCACTTGCTTCTAATAAACTATGGGGATAGTTTTTCCATAAATAATCAAAATTAGGTTTACATGCTTTTTTAAAGGCATTACCATGTTCTTCCCTTCGAATGCCTACTCCATCTAATATGCAAAGTACAATTGGTTTCATATTATCACCTATATGTATTGTAACATATCTTTTTAAAAACTTTGTTACTTTTTTGAAGTATATTTTTCTTAATAATATATCATTTACATTTTAGAACGCAATTGATTGATATGATCACTAATTACCCCCTTTATATTGGTTTGTTTTAATTTTTCTATTTCCTTTTTATCATTTACTGTCCATACATAACAAGGTTTTTTTTGAAAATATATTTTTACTAAATTGCTATGAACAGATAAAAAATCAAAAATATCATAATTCTTATTTTGATTTAAAGTATACCCTATTAAAAGGCCACATGAATATTCAGGATAATATTTTTTGAAATCTTTCAAAAACGCATAATCAAAACTACATATACATATTTTTTTATTTTTATATTTTCGAACACATTTCTCTAAAGCTTTAGCATATCTTTTATGATCCGCTAAAGTCGTTTTACATTCAATAATTAGTATTTTATTAGCTGGTAATTTCTCAAGAAGCTCTTTTAATGTATGAATTTTAAAAACATTTCCCTCAAATACAAATTGTTTTTTTTGAAGGTTCCTTAACTTAGATTTACATATACATGTATAATCAAACGTTTTTTCTTTTAAAAAAAGATTATGTGATAATACAAGTTGATAGTCCTTTGTTAGATGTACATCCACCTCTATACCATCTACCAAAGGATTTTCTAGTGTTTTTAAGATATATTCTAATCTATTTTCCGCGTTTATTTTATCATTTCCTCTATGAGCTATATATTCCATATTAAAATATATGCAAAAAAAGAAAACTATAACTCGTTTTCTTCCTTTACAAAATATTTACATATTTTATTTTTACCAATTTGTTTTTCTATACAAATTTCATAAAAATCATCCATATCAAAATTTTCCTTTAAAGTATCCTTACTACTACTAGTTGTATATAAACTTACAATATGAGTATTCGCCTGGATATGACAAATATCTGTATCTAATGTATATTGTATCTGAGGTCCATTTTTCTTTCCAAATGATAATTGAAATATATCTATACTCTGATATTCCCAAATACCATTATTATTCACAGAAATTGTTACATGACCAATATCACCTGTAAATGTTTTATCTTCTAGACTATTTAGATCGTGAATATCTTTACTATCTAGTTTGATGTCAACCAATCCTTTTATAATTTTATTATCTACCATTTTTGGAAAAAACTCTGTTTCAATTTGAAATGTTACAATACTACTTCCCTCAAACATTCTTTGTCGAATGTTCATTTCGGAAAATTTTTCTCTAAATTTTTGTTTTTCTATTTCTATCATAAAGTTCACCTATTATATCTATAAATATTTTTTTACTTGTTTATATATTTCATCATGAATTTGTTCTATACTCTTTAATTTTGCATCTGAACACTCAATAGTAATAAATTGATATCGATCTGCAAGCTCTATATAAGCTTTTTCTGCATTCTCTAAATGTTCTATATCCCTTTCATTCTCATCTAATTTTTCTTGCTTATCTCTAAGATTTCGCAACAATATAATTTCATCTAAAGGAACGTGCAAAAATAAAGCAATATCTGGTTTTGGTAATTCTAAAAATCCAAATTCCAAACTTTCAAGAGCATCCCACATCTCCATACGTTTTTTTCTATCATTTATTTTTCCACCCTGATAAGCCATATTAGAATACACATACCGATCTAGCAATACATGAACACCATTTTCTAAAAGCCATGTAATTTTATCTATATTATATTTTCTATCTGCAGCAAAGTATAGAGCAGAAACCTTAGGATCTACATGACTAGGTCCTTCTAAAAACCAAGAGGAACATATATCATTTTTGCCTAAATAAGGACCTGCGATAATCTTTCCTGTTGGGGACTGGTAATTGGGATAACTGAACGTTTCAATACGAATTTGTTCACTTCTAAGTCTTTCAACCAAAAGGTTCGATTGTGTCCGTTTTCCTGAGCAATCAGTTCCTTCGATTACAATCAGTTTTCCTTTCATAGTATCCTCCTACTCTACAATATCATTATCTTTAAAGGTAATATTTAAAAACTTTTTACTAGATAAAAAATCACACATATGTACAAATTTTTGGTACTTATTACTTGGCTTAGGAAGTATAGTATCACTATAATTGCTTGTATTCCATGGTCCCATATGACTTTCAATCATATTAGTGAGTAAACGAATTTCTCCATTTGTGAAATTTAATTCTTCTTTGTGCTTTTCAATATAATGAGAGGCAATAAGAGGATGATCAAACAATACATATTGGGATTTCTCGATACCATGTTTAAATCCATCATGAACAAGTAATGCAATTAAAATGAGATCTTTTTCATCTTGATTAAATACATTCCCAATACTCTCATCTTGTAATAATTCATAAGCAATTCGAATTGCTGCTTTTGTATGTCTTACAAGACCACCTTCTCCTAATGAAAATGAGGGATGATATTTCCCAGTGGAACTTGCAGCCACTTCAAAAAAATAATCTGGCAAAAACATTACTAATTTTTTTGCATTTTCTCTATATCGTGGGTTTTGTATATAACTATATTCTCTTTTAAAGGCTTCTTCTCTAATCATTTTCATGTTCACTCTCCTTCAGTAGACCAATTAGAATTTCATTCATTACATATATATATTGGGGATTTATATATATTTGTTTTTGATTTTCTTGTAATTTTCCTTCTTTGATTAATTTTGAAATAGCATAATAATCATTCATATGTTTATGATATTTACTATAAAAATTCTTTTTTGATATTCCTTTTATTTTACGAAAACCTAACATCCATTCATGCTCTACTATGTCCTTTTTACTTAGGATACTTTGATAAAGTACATAATTTCCCTTTATATAGTTATGTAAACTTCTGGTATTTTGATATCTCATACTTGCAATATATCCACTCGCACCGAGACCAAACCCATAATAATGTTCATTATTCCAATAAGTAAGATTGTGTAAAGAAGCATATCCTTTCTTACAAAAATTACTTACTTCGTAATGTTCATACCCATATTTTTTTAGTAATAAACAAATTTTTTCATACATAGATGCATCCAAATCTTCACCTATTTCCTTAGTACCATTTATATAAAGCTTTGTATGAGGCTCTAAAATTAGTGAATACATAGAAATATGGGGAACATCCAATTCTAAAAATAAACGAATATCTGTTTCTACATCTTCTATTTTTTGATGGGGAAATGCATACATAAAATCTACATTGATATTAGAAAATCCAACTTTTTTTGCCAAATTTATTATCCCATAAACATCCTCTTTGCGATGATTTCTTTGAAGAAATTTCAAATATTTTTTATGAAAAGTTTGGACTCCTATACTAAGACGATTGACTCCATACTTATAAAGTAACTTCAGTTTTTCTTCTGTAATATTTTCAACATTGCACTCAAAAGTAAATTCAACTTTAGAACTTTTTCGAAATTTATTTATAATTTTAAATAATCTTTCAAGTTCTTCCTTTGTTAAACAGGAGGGACTTCCTCCACCTATATAAAGTGTTTCAATTTTCTCGCCATGATAACGATTTAAAATTTCTTTCTGTAAGGCATTTAAATAAGGAATTACCCATTTTTTTTGATAATACATTTTGCAAAAATCACAATAAGAACAAATATTTTCACAGAAAGGAATATGTATATAAACAGAACGCATCAAACAGTCCTTACTAAAATATCAGATGTATTTTTTAATAAACATCTTTGTTGTTCTGTTAAATAAATTCTATTAAGAGCCTGATTAGATATAAACCTTTTTTTCAGGTAATATGCTTTTGTAAAATAAATTTTTAAGTGATAAATAGGCATTTGTCTTTCTATTTTTTGAATCGTACAATGAGCTACTTGAGCTGCTTTATATTTTTTCTCTGCATTTACTTTTAAAGTATTTATGACACAAACTTTTATATCAAAATCATCAGGTTGTACAGGAATCAATCCTAAAAATTGATTTACAATTTGGATTGTTTTTTGATAATCTACAAATTCCTCTATTTCACCAGGCGTGACTTCATCAATTGTTTTTTGTAATAAGTCTATGCCTGTTGCAACTCGAAATATTTGCTCAATAGAACAATCGTCTACTTCATATATTTGTTTTAACGTTTCTTTATCAATAGAAAAGGGTTTATAATTCATACCTACTCACCTACGTCTTCATTATAACAAAAAAAATGGTATTAAACCACTTTTTTTCATAAATCTCTTATTTTTTCTTGCATTTTGCCTTTTCTAGGTGTTCTAAAACATACTTTTTATCTTTGTATATTTCTAAAGCATTTATAATTTCAAGAAATAATTCTTGTCCATAAATTTTATATACCAATTCATCAGTAAGCAAACGCATCATCTCATCATCAGAGCAAAGTATTGATTTTTTCAGCTCAAATAAATTCCCATGATAAAGTAGATACCCTTCTATCATACTACTCACACGCATCTTTCTTTTTGAAACTTGTGGGGATGTTAATTCTTTTTCTAAAGCTAGTGCTCTTTCTAATCTTTCATATGTATCTTCCTTTAGAAGTTCACGGATTCCCTCGCTTTCAATACTAGAAAGGATATAATTATAATTATATCCATACTCCGTTTTAAGACGGAGTATATACTTAATATTTCCATAATTTTGTAAGAAAAGGGCAACACAATCTAGTATTTTTTTCTGATATGGTGTTACTTTGATTATGGAAGGCTTTACAATCGCAATCAATTCAGGATCCCGAATAATAGTATATTGAAACCTCCTACTATCTGCATAGAGTGTTAACTCCTTACCTTTTTGTTTGATTTGCTCAGCAATTTCTTCACCATAATATCTTTTAAACAAATCATCTGAAACATATTTGCTTAATTGAGTAGACTTGAATCTTGGATCCGTCATTGAATATCTGGAATGCAAATATATATATACAGCTTCATCCAGTGCACGAAGACGATGTATATTTTTTTGTTGTTCACGTTCTTGCTTCGAATATAAGCCTATCTGTTCTATTTTTACTTCAATCATTCTATATATCTCTCTTGAAAAAATAGATTGTAAAAGATCCTTATCACCAAGATACTTATGGATTGTTGTTTCCTTGAACTTGGAAATTTCCACAATTTTTTTATAAGTTGGAGTCGAAATATTTAGTAAACTATATACGATTGTTAAAGCGGTTTGGTGTTTCTTTAAAGACCAATCCACATCAGGATTTTGAAGTTGATCGATTGATACTTGTACACCCTTATTTTGTAGCCCCCTCATATCTTCTCTATTCCTTTGTTCATTTTCAAATTGCTGATATATAGATGGTTTTAAAAGTTTCTGAATACCCATTTGTATTATCATACATTTCATATATTCTCTACTAATTTTTAATTTAGTATTCGAAAATGATAGAAAAAATAAATAAAATATCCTTAATTTTAGTAATTCATCCTCGTTTAAATCAAATAAATCACACTGAACCAAATTAGAAAGTTCTCTTTTTTCACAACTTGTCATTTGATTAAAAATTGTAGATTTTACCCGCCCTTCTCTTTGGCTCATATCCAAATCTGTATTATACATTAAAGCATTTGCAATCATACATCATCCCCCTTTTTTACGCGTTATTATAACACAAATTATATAAATGTCAAATTATTTGTAATCATTTGTATGATTAATTTGTGATAATTTTATGTTGTATCGTTTTTTGAAAATGTCATTCAAAAAAATATTATATACAGAGACAAAAAAACGATCATTTTTAATAATGAACGTTATGTCCAAACCATTCACGAAATCCTGGGGTTAGTGATAATCTTTTGGCTCTACTTGCTTCTCTTGCCTCATTTATTTTAATATTTCTTATATGATAAAGGGCATTGGCAACATAATCTGCAGCTGTTTTATCATCTATATTAGGATGAGCCTCTTTAATTTTAGAATATATCGCTCTTCCCAAATCTAATTCACACAAAAGCTCTGTGTGGATCGCTCCATTATAATTATGAAAATTACGATGACTTGAAAAAAAGGCATTCATCATTTGATACTCAAGTGAGTAGTTTTTTCTTTCTGTAGCTTCTTCACGTAATCCACATTTAATACAACTACTATATTCATATTTACGGCCCTCATATCCATCATGTTCAATAGATGAATAAACCCATATATGATGACAAGATAAATAGCGATAGCTAATTTCAATCCTTTGATATAGATCTTTTTGACTTTTAATGAGTCGTTCTTCCTGACTACATAATTTCAAATACGCCTCTACTGGAACTGCATCACTCTGTTTTAGGTCATTCATTTGGCTTTTAATATTCCAAAGTTGTGTCTCACCATCTTTATATGCTTGTATTAAATCCTCCATTATAAAACCTCCCTCTAATCAACATTATAATAGATTTGTGCTACAAAATCAATTATTTTTTAGTTTAGTGTTCATTATTTTCTCCAATTTTACCATATAAACTACTCTTCTTCCATAGATAGTACTGATAAAAATGCCTCTTGTGGTACTTCTACACTTCCCACCATTTTCATTCTTTTCTTACCTTCCTTTTGTTTTTCAAGTAACTTTCTTTTACGGGAAACATCTCCACCATAACATTTTGCTAAAACATTTTTTCTCATTGCCTTAATATCTGCCCTTGCAATTGCTTTAGATCCAATACTTGCTTGAATTGGGACTTCAAATAATTGTCGTGGGATTTTTTTTCTTAAATTTTCTACAATGGCACGACCTCTTTTATAAGCAAAATCTTTATGTACAATCATGCTTAATGCATCTACAATCTCACCATTTAATAAAATATCCATCTTTACAAGATTACTGCTTTTATATCCCGCAAGCTCATAATCAAAAGAAGCATATCCTTTGGTATATGATTTTAATTTATCAAAAAAGTCATATACCACCTCTGATAGTGGAATCTCATAGTGAATATTTACTCTTGCAGTATCTAGATATTCAATTGAAAGATAATTTCCTCTTTTATTTTGACAAAGTTCCATAATAGGACCTATATAAGTACTAGGTACAAAAATATTGGTTTTAATATATGGTTCTTTAATATCCAAAATTTTACCTCTATCAGGCATTTTTACAGGACTATCTACAGATATTACACTATGATCTGTTAAAGTCACCTCATAAATAACTGAAGGTGATGTTGCAATCAAATCAATATTAAATTCCCTTTCAATCCGTTCCTCAATAATTTCCATATGTAAAAGTCCTAAAAAGCCACAACGAAATCCAAATCCTAGGGCTTTAGAAGTTTCTGGTTCAAACTCTAGGGAAGCATCATTCAGTTTCAATTTTTCTAAGGCTTCTCTTAAATCTGGATATTTAGAAGACTCCAATGGATAAAGTCCACAAAAAACCATTGGTTTCATAGGTTTATATCCTGGCAAAGGCATTTTGGCCATATGATTTTTTAATGTAATCGTATCTCCTACTTTTACATCTTCAATTCCTTTAATACTTGCACAAATAAAGCCAACTTCACCAGCTATTAATTGCTTTTTTAACTTTTCTTTTGGTGTATGCACACCTAACTCTGTTACCTCATAACTTACACCTGTCTGCATCATATATATTTCATCATGAATAGAGACTTTTCCAGACATAATGCGAACATGAGCAACAACACCTTTATAAGAATCATAAACACTATCAAAAATAAGGGCCTTTAAAGGTTCTTTTTCGATATAAGGAGATGGAACCCTTTCTATAATAGCCTCTACCAACTCTGGAATTCCAATTCCATTTTTCGCACTTGTTAAAATAATTTCATCCTCTTTAAATCCTAATGTATCCATAAGCTCTTTTTTTACTTTTTCTGGATCTGCATTCGGAAGATCAATTTTATTAATAACTGGTATAATGGTTAAATTATGCTCCAAGGCTAGATAAACATTAGCAAGGGTTTGTGCCTCAATTCCCTGCGCAGCATCTACGACCAAGATAGCCCCCTCACAAGCGGCTAGTGAACGAGACACTTCATAGCTGAAATCTACATGACCTGGGGTATCAATTAAATGAAGAATATATTCTTCATTTTTATAATAATAAGAAAGTTGAACAGCATTTAATTTTATAGTAATTCCTCTTTCTCTTTCCAAATCCATACTATCTAATAATTGATCTTGTCTTTCTCTTTCTGTAATCGCACCAGTAAGTTCTAAAATGCGATCAGCAAGTGTACTTTTGCCATGATCGATATGAGCAATAATAGAAAAATTACGAATATTTTTTTGATTCATATATTTCACCTCAAGTATTCATATTATATCATATTCTTTTATAAAATTTGACAAAAACAATAAATGATACTATGATAGTGATTCAAAAAAGGGGGGCATAACTTTGAAAAAATCAAATCTATATAAAGCAATTAAATTCCATTTTGAAGACCAGTATGAACAAATCAATACGCAAATATATGGAAAAATAAATCACGATTTGATTCAAAACAGTCCTGAATGGCGAGGTATTTGGGAAAATTTATATGGTAGTGAAGAGGAAAAGTTTAATTCGATTCATCCTATTATATTAAAAGAAGAATATGATATTTTCCTCTTTTATCAAATAATTGAAAAATATAAATACCATTTTTTTCATTCTATTCTTTGGTTCATAAAAGACATATGTGGAGCAGAATATGAAAAAACACAAGAATATCTCATAGCTCAATTTTGTAATTCCCCTTATATTGATACAATTGAAAAACAAGGCAATCATTTTGAAATACATAGTATATTGGGAGATATTACATTTCAAACGGCAGATTCATATCTACATAACATAAAACATGATGATCTAGTAAATTTTATTAAAAAGGAAAATCCTAGTGGTTTTTGCCATTACAGTACAGCTAAAGTTTGCTCATCTATAGAAAATAGTTTTGCTTATACTACTCTTTGTCCACATGCTTTTAAAGGTCAGTTTTATCATTCTTTTACAGTTCATGATGGCGTTTGTATAGATTTAAATTATCAGTGTGTGATTCCTTTAGAAGAGTATAAACAGCTCACACAATTTGAGTTATTACAAAAAACATCTCATCATCTCTTACCAGATGTAATAGAGTCTTTCTCAGAATATGAAGATCCTCTTCTTTACCATGCACTAAATGAGCAAGCTAAGAAAAAAATATTTAAAAATTAATAAAACGTGATCATTCTAACTATAAGAATAATCACGTTTTTTATAATACTAAACTTCTATCTTTGTATTTCTACCATTTCATAACATTCAATGATATCTTTTTCTTTTATGTCACTATATCCTTCTATCGTAATTCCACATTCAAGTCCTTTTTTTACTTCTTTTACCCTATCTTTTTCACGTTGCAATGAACCAATATTGCCATCATAAAGTACAATTCCATCACGAATAATTCTTGCCTTTGCATCGGATTTTACAATACCATCAATTACATAAGAACCCGCAATCATTCCAACCTTTGAAAATTTAAACAACTGTCTTACTTCCGCAGAACCAATTACTTTCTCTTCATAAATAGGATCTAACATACCTTTCATAGCTGCTTCCATTTCCTCTACTACTTTATAGATAATATTATAAAGTCTAATTTCTACACCATTTTCTTTAGCATAGTCTTTTATTGTATTATTAGGTCGTACATTAAAACCAATCACAATTGCACCAGATGCTTTAGCTAAAATAATATCCCCTTCTGTAATCGCACCAACACTACTGCGTATTACTTTCACCTTGATTCCCTCAACGTCCAATTTTTCCAAAGAGTTTTTTACGGCTTCACTACTACCATTAACATCTGCTTTCAAAATAACAGAAACCTCTTTTACACCTTCTTTTATTTTAGAAAATAAATCATCTAAAGTTACGGATGTACTTGGCATCATCTCTTTCTGTTTGGCCTGAACTTTTCGCTGCTCTCCAATACTTCTAGCTTGTTTTTCAGATTCAAATGCCATAAATTTATCTCCAGCTACTGGGGTATCATTAATTCCTGTAATTTCTACTGGCATAGATGGAGAAGCAGAGGTAATTTCTTCTTGTAAATCATTTTTTAAGGTTCTTACTTTACCATAAGCTGTTCCAACAACAATAGGATCCCCTAACCGAAGTGTTCCATTTTCCACAAGAACTGTAACAATTGGTCCTACATGTTTATCTAACCTAGATTCAATTACTGTACCTAAAGCATACCTAGATGGATTAGCCCTATAATTTTCCATTTCGGCTATTAATAAAATATTTTCTAAAAGACCTTCAATGCCAGATCCTGTTGCAGCAGAAATTTGACTGACTAAGGTCTCTCCACCCCACTGTTCTGGTGTAAGACCATTATCAGCAAGTTCCGTCATAACTTTATCTGGATTGGCCGTAGGTTTATCCATTTTATTAATTGCAACTAAAATAGGAACCCCTGCTGCCTTTGCATGGTCAATTGCTTCTTTTGTTTGAGGCATAACCCCATCATCTGCCGCTACAATAATAATAACAATATCTGTAATCTTTGCTCCCCGAGCTCTCATTTCTGTAAAAGCAGCATGCCCTGGTGTATCAATAAATGTTATTTTTTTGCCATCTAAAGATACCTGATAAGCACTAATCGCTTGCGTAATTCCTCCAGCTTCTCCTTCTGCTACAGATGTTTTTCGAATTGCATCTAATAGAGTCGTTTTTCCATGATCTACATGTCCCATAATGGTTACGACGGGCGGTCTTTCTTTTAAATCCTCTTCCCGATCTGTAATTTCAAATGCTTCAAAATTTGTTACATCAGCAGACTCTTCTCTTTTAAGTTCTTTATTATAATCTAAAACCAAAACTTCAGCATTTTCAAAAGAAATCATATTATTAATGTTTGCCATAACACCAAGAGAAAATAACTTTTTAATTAATTCAGCTGGACTTACACGTAATACTTCGGCTAAAGCTCCAATCGTCATATTTTCTTTATATAAAACAACTTTTTCATCATTATTAGGTGCATTAGAGACTAGTTTCTCTTTATTTTTATACATTTCTTTTTTCTTTTTAGCAAAGTCTTTCTTATTAGATTTGATTTGTACACTTTTTTTCTTTAATTTTTGTTTTTTTACAGTTTGATCTGCATTAATTTTATTATCTAATGTGATTTCTTCTGCAATGTCATCTAGACTCTCCTCATCTAGTTCAAGTGATTCATCCATATTCTCAATTTCATTATCTAGTAAGGTAATTGCTTCATCATCCAGTAAATCATCTGCTCCACTCACCTTAATATTTAATTCCTTACATTTTTTCAAGATTTCCTCTACTGTTTTATTTACGTCATCTGCATATTCTAGTACACTCATCATAAATATCACCTCTTTCTTTATTTTACTTTTCAATCAGAGTTTCTACAATTTGAATCAAATTATAACAAAGATTTTAACTGATTAAATATTTCATCTGGGATGGATATTTCTAGATGTCTTTCTAATGCCTTAGACTGCTTAGCTTTATCAAAAACAGATGCATCTTTTTTTAAATAAGCCCCTCTTCCATTCATCTTTCCACTTTCATCCACCATAACCTGTCCTTCTTTTGTCTTTACAACTCGAATCAGTTCTTTTTTAGGTAACTTTTCTCTTGTGATTACACAAGTACGCATTGGGATTTTTTTTATTTTCATTAAGCGATATGAATTCCTATCTTTTTAGCATCTTCAATCGTTTGAATATCTAATTTATAATGTGTAAGTCGAGCTGCAAGCCTTACATTTAATCCCTTTTTCCCAATTGCTAAAGACAGGTTATCATCATCTACCACAACAATTGCTTCTTTTCCCTTCTCGTCTGTTACATACACATGTAAATCTTTCGCAGGACTTAAAGCATTTTCAATGAAACGAGCAGGTTCTTTCTCATATAAAACGATATCTATTTTTTCACCATTTAAAGCTTCGATAATAGGATTAATACGGCATCCTTTCTCACCAATACAAGAACCTAGTGCTTCTACATTAGGATTTTCAGAATAAACCGCGATTTTTGTTCTAACACCAGCTTCACGGGCAACACTATAAATCAAAATAATTCCTTCCTGAATTTCAGGAATTTCAAGTTCAAATAGTCTTTTTACAAAACCATAGTGTTTTCTTGAAAGCAAAATAAGAGCCCCTTTGCTACCAGCTTCTACTTTGGTTACATAAGATTTGATTGTACTGCCCATTTTGATTTCCTCACCTGGAATTATTTCTGTTTTAGGAAGAATCCCTTGTGTTTTACCAAGATTGATATAATAATTACGAACATCTTCCATCTCCACTGTTCCTGTAACAAGTTCATCTTGTTTGTCTTCATACTCATCTACAATAGCGTGTTTTTCTGCTTCCCTTATTTTTTGTACAATCACTTGTTTAGCAGTAGCAGCTGCAACTCTACCAAAATCTCTTGGAGTTACCTTTTTTTCAATCGTTTCCCCCACTTCAATTTCAGGCACAATTTTTCTCGCTTCTGATAAAATAATATGTTTTTTTTCATCATAGAAGAAAGGTTCAAATCCCTCTATATCTTCACCATTTTCTTCCATTTGTTCAAGTTTATTTAATTCTTCTTCTTCTAATGCTTCATAATCATCTGGAACAACTGTTTTATAAGAATATACTTCAAATGTTCCTGTCATCTCATCAAAAGCTACCCTAACATTGGTCATTTTATATTGTTTTTTATAAGCAGCACAAAGAGCAGGTTCTAAAGCCTCATCAATAATAGATTCATCAATTCCTTTCTCTTCACACAACATTTTTTTGGCTTTATGAAAAGCAGCAAAATCAGTCCCTGTAATTTCTTGTTTTTCTACTTTCTTTCTCATTTTATTCACAACCTTTCTCTTTAGAACATACATCCATAATATAGTTTTCTGAAATAGGATCCGCTTCATCAATAATTGGGTCAATGAGTTTTGTAACAGTAATACAATCCTCTATATCTATATTTCCTTCCTTATCAATCACAATTCTAAGAAACATTTGCCCCTCTTCTTTTATATATAAAACCTCATCAAGAATATAACCATTTTCCATAATAGTTTTTTCAATTAATTGTTTTATTGTTTCACAAATCTCCATATTTCCTCCATCTACATGAAAGAGTGGGATACCCCACTCTCGCCTTAAGTACTTTTATTATATCATAAAATTCTATAAAGTGAATAAATTTTTTCTATTTTTAAATATTTAATGATATAATAAAATATAGGAGATGATACTTACATGATAAAAAATAAAAATATTAAAACTGGAATCATTGGTGCATTGGTTATCATAAGTTACTTTTTTTTAAGTTATTTTGAAAGTATTCCTTTAGAAATAATAGGAATTAACATAGCTGAGATGGGACAAAATTCTAAAATTATATATATGTTTATCTATGAATGTATAACAATGCTGATTATATGTTTCCTGTTAAAAGATAAAATAAAAAAGGATTTAAAAGATATTAAAAAAAATCATAAGAAATATTTTGAATCTTGTATGAAATACTGGCTTTTAGCAATTGGTGTTATGATGCTTAGCAACCTTGTTATTAATAGTATCAGTACGAAGGGAATGGCTAATAATCAAGCGAACCTAGAAACATTATTTAAAATTAGTCCAATTTATATGTTTTTTTCAGCTGTCATATATGCACCTATTGTAGAGGAACTAACCTTTAGACAAGGAATTCGAAATCTTTTTAAAAATAATTTACTTTTTATTTTGATATCTGGTATTTTATTTGGTAGTCTACATGTTGTTACAAGTTTTGAAAATATAGTAGATTTACTTTATATCATTCCTTACTCAGCCCCAGGAATCGCATTTGCATATATGCTTACAAAATATAATAATATTTTTGTTAGTATGGGATTTCATTTTATGCATAATGGCATTTTAATGGCTTTACAATTTGCATTACTCATTTTAGGATAAGATCCGTTTTATTTTAATATATTTTACTATTATAAAGTAGACATATCGACTATGCTCTGCTTTTTGTTTGATGATAAATTTTAAATTTATTTAATTGTTATATAAATAATAAACGAGAAGGGGAAATTAAAAATGAAAATATCAAAAAGAGTTAAAATAGGAAATAATAATTATTATATAATTGTCGATGTAGAATATAAAAAAGCAGAAAATAAATTCCCATCTTTACGCATTAAAAATTATAAAGATGATTATTGGGATGGCGGTGATTGTTCAATTTTGATTGAAGAAGTAGAAAAAAATTACACATTAAAAAAAGCCAAGTATTATGATAAACATATTGGTTTCATGGCAGATGTTTTTTATATCTATGATAGAATTCCATTTATAGATGGTATAAAGGATAAGGATGCTTATATTTCTAAAAAAGAAATAGATAATTATATAAAAGAATTTAATATAAACATGAACCAAAATCCTAATTTTAAACTGAATGATGCTCGAACTTGGAAACTATAATATTTTTAAAAGTTAAAATGTTATTAGGAACTTATATATCTATAAATATAGTCTTTTATAGTAAAATTACCATTATTTAGAATAAAAATTCGAAATAATGTCATTCTCATTTTATTCTTTTGTTTATTAATAGATTTTTTAGATACTCCTATATTATAAAAATTGTAACAACATTCTAGAATTTATAAAAATGGAATTAAAAAATATATGATATAATAAAAGAGGTGATAAAATGATATATATGCTCGCAATGGACTGCCAAGATTCTGGTTTTCTTGAAATCGTTTTATTTGTAAAAAATGTCATAGAAATATTACAGATTGTAACACCTATTTTGTTAATTATTTCTGTTATGCTAGATTGTATGAAAAATGTTACAGATAAAGAAGGATATAATAAAAAAATTATGCATAGAATTTTTTTTAAATTTCTAGCAGCTGCTTCTATTTTCTTTGTTCTTCCACTTACCAATCTCGTCTTATCAATATTTGGAGAAGAACCTATACAAAAGCATCCTTGCTTTGAAAATGCAAATAAAGAATATATTGAAAATAGAAAAAAAGCAGAAACAGCTGTTAACAATGGTAGTTCCACTAATAAAAAATTTGTAAAATATCTTGAGAAAGAACTAAAAAAAAGACATAAAATAGATTTTGATCGTAAACATACAAATACAGTACAAAATGAAAATACAAATGAAAGTGTAAACACAGATCATAAAGGCGAAAGAGTAAGTTTTACCAATTTCCCTTATTATAATCAGGCGGCCGAATCTACTTATGGTACTTATCCTTATTGTAGTGGTGGGTATACTTTACATACAGATGGATGTGGTGTATTCTCATTCTCAGTCATCGCAAGTGGACTTGTTGATGTAAACTATACACCCGATGTTGTCGCCAAATGGATTTGTTCCAATATTCCTGGACAAGGAAATGGTGTGGGAACTTATTCCAGTGTTTTTGACACACAAACACTTTCAAATCACTTTGGATTAAAAACACAAAAGATTGCTAAAATGGGTAAAGAGGATTTACGGAAATATTTAAATACCAATTTAAAGCAAAATAATGGAATGATTATTAATGTTCCTCATCACTATATTGCTGTTGTAAGAAGCACCCATGGAAAATATGCTGTTTTAGATTCTGCACAAAGGCAACTTACAAATGAATATGATTATGATGAATTTTATAATACTTTTTTGGTTAATTATCGAGGTAGAGGTTCTTGGTGGCATGCTTGGCTTGTAAGCAGAAGGTAGGAGAAAATATGAAAAAAATGATAATACTTTTCATCTTTATGATATTTTTATCTGGATGTGAAGCTATATATACAGTAAAAATAGAGAATCAAACACTTTATGATAACACAAAAATTTTTGATAAAAGCAATGTATATCATCAAGCTTTAGAATCAGAAGAAAAAAAAGAGGAAATTGTTGATACTTTATATAAATTCGAAAAAGAAAATGCTTTTGGTTTTGAAAGAAATTTTTTTGAAGAAAATGGGAATTCTGGATTTGAATATATCAGTTCTTTTCCGATCAAAAAAGGATACGATAACTGGCCTACACTTGCTGGACAATGTTTTCCTTACTATGATTTTTATGTACAAGATAATTTTTTAAAGCTTAAAACAGCACCTAATTTTACATGTTTTCAGAAATTTACAGAACTAAAAAAAGCTACAATACAGATCAAGACAGATTATAAGGTAATTAGACATAATGCTGATAAGGTGGATAAAAACACATATATTTGGTATTTCAATCGAGAAGATACATTAAATCAAATTCTCTATAAACAGATTATCATGGATATGGAATATTTGAATGAAAAGACACAAAAAAATACACATTTTATACCTGTTATTTTAGTATTACTGAGTATTCTAACCATTGGTATAATCACTTATTTTTTGATACAGAAATGGAAACAAAAAGAGACTTTTTAAGGAGGATTTATGAAAAAAATCATATCTGTTTTTCTATTCATTATTGGAACTTTTATCCTTGGTATACTATATAGTCACTATATTGAACCTAAAACATTAATGGTAAAAGAATATAAAGTAACAAATTCTCTTATCACAGATTCCTTTCATGGTTTCAAAATAGTACATATCACTGATCTTCATTATGGTACTATGGTTAATGAAAAATTAGGAAAAAAATTAGTAAGAAAAATCAATCAAATTCAGCCTGATATTATCGTGCTCACGGGTGATTTATTTGATTCACATGTTCCTTTAAATCAAAATGAACAATTGATTGTAACGGAACTTTTAAAATCAATGAAGGCGAATATTGGAAAATATGCTATAAAAGGGGAACATGATATTTCACATAAAGAATGGGAATCTATAATGACAGAATGTAATTTTATCAATTTAAATGACACATATGAACTTATTTATAAAGAAGACTATACCCCTATTTTATTAGCTGGATTATCCACCAATATAGGTGTAAAAAAAAATGTGCAGGAAAAATTAAAAGATGCTATACAATATCTAACACAATATAAAGAAACAAAAGGAGAAACACTTTATAGTATTTTACTGATGCATGAGCCAGATACAATTGATTCTATTGAGCAAAATCCATTTCATTTAATTCTAGCTGGACATTCTCATGGAGGACAAATAAATATTCCTGTACTTCAATATTATCTATCCCCAAAGGGAGCAAAAAAATATGAGAAGGAATATTATAAAATTAAAAATAAGGATATATATATTTCTACAGGAATTGGAACTACCACCTTCACATATCGCTTCTTAAATAAACCATCTATTAATTTCTACCGAATAACAAATAAATAGTATACTTTTCAAATATACTATTTTTTTAATCATAATAATAAAAATAAAAAAAGAAGATAAATTATTCTTTTCCTATTTCAAAATAAAATACATTCCATTTATTCATTTGTTATTTTGATATACATCATTACATCAATCGTCTATTATGATTTTCTATACGTTCTGATGCTTCCTCATTTTTATGGAACTCTTGTTGAATAAGCCTATCAATCCTTTCCCTCTCCTGCTCACTACTATCATAATATCCATATTTTTGACGTAGCAGTTCTTCATATTCATCAATTTTATCTACTATCTCAGGTTGATAATACTGTTGGGGTTCTTGATACACATTTTCAGAGGATGTCGAACTAGGCTGTATATTTCCACTTGCTAATTTATCTTTATAATGATTATAAAGGCTCGTAAGAGAGTCATAAATAACATCATATTGTTCTTCATCTACTTCACTTTTATCTAGTTTATCATCTAATTTTCTTATTAAGGACATATATTCTACTTGAAGTTGTGTTAAAGATTTAGGAACCCTTTGTATCATACCAGAATCTAAAGTAGAATAAGTATAATTATCATAATTTACCCCTAAAATCCTATAAATATTGTCTTCATCCCTTTGTTGTTTCTGTACTTGTATAACTCTGATTCTTTCATCAATGCCTCTCAATTTTGATTCTAGGTTCATTATATTTAGTACTGTTTCTAACGAAGGAGCTTTGTCATTTTGTTGTTTTAAAGTTTCAATATCTTTTTCTAATTTACTCCTTTTAATTCTTAAATCATCTATTGATTCCATAAAATCCCTTCCTTTCAATAACTCTTATTTCTATTCCCTTACAAAAATGGCTTTCCCTACAAATATGACAATTATATCCTAATGATATATCTTGTTATATTTTTTTTGTTTTAATATTTGTTTGAATCTCATATGAACAACTTCTAAAACTTGATTTTTTCCTTCTTTTCTATTTTTCCCTGTAACAGAGATTGTTTGTGAAATAAACGAATCATCTTTTCTATCATAAATACTAAAGTAAACAAGCATAAGGTCGCCACCTTTATTGTTTTTATCTTCTACACCAAGTCTACCCGTTATACCAATTCCATAATCGGATTTAGATATATCACAGACTACTTTAGCCATAGAAGAAGCTACCTCTATACTATAGACAGTATTTTCCCTAATAATACTTTCATCTACTCCCATCTTTGTCTTAGCCTCATTTGAATATGTTACTAGGCCATAAGAAAACACAGAAGAAGCATTAGGTATATCTGTAATCAAAGACGCTAAAAGTCCACCTGTACAAGACTCCATCGTCGCAACTGTTTGGCCTTTCTCTCTTAAAATTTCTACTATATCGGCAAAATTCATCTATAAACTCCCTCCTGTAATATATCATTTAATTTTTGGCATCTTTGTATATCCATAGGAGATACACCCTTCAGCCTATAGGGAATCTTTAAATTTTCATACTTCGAAATACCTAAGGTTTCATAGGGAAGCAATTCTACCTTTTCAATATTTTTTAAAGGTTTTAAAAATTCCTGCAAGCCTAATATATATTCTTTGGTATCATTGATTCCTGGTATAATGACCTGACGAATCCACATCTTTTTATTCATCTTTTGACATGTATCTAAAAACGATAATGATCTAGTAATAGATTGTCCTGTTATTTTTTGATAAAGAGTACTTTCATATGCTTTCACATCCCATATTACTAAATCTGTATACTCTAAAATTTCATTATAATGGTCTCCAACTCCCGATGTATCTAAGGCCGTATGAATATGATTTTTTTTACATAATTTTAATGTTTCTAGTAAAAACTGTTCTTGCATAAGTGGTTCTCCCCCAGAAAAGGTAACCCCACCATCCATTCCAAAATAATTTTTATATTTTAGAATTTTTTCAATTACTTCTTGAGGGCTCATTGTAATACCGCCTAATACTGACCATGTTTCAGGATTATGACAAAAAATGCATCGAAGGGGGCAACCTTGCAGGAAAAAGACAATTCGAATACCAGGGCCATCTACAAGTCCCATAGTTTCGATGGAACGAATTTGACCTTTACACTCTTTCATGGAATGTTCGATGAATCACTTCCAGTTGTTGTTCACGATTCAAACGATTAAAGTAAACATTATATCCTGAAACACGAATGGTTAAAGTTGGATATTCCTCTGGATGATCCATTGCATCTTCTAACATTTGACGATTTAATACATTTACATTTAAATGTTGTGCTCCTTGTTTAAAATACCCATTCATCAAATTTACAAGATTTTGAATTTGTGACTTCTTATCATGACCCAATGCAGCAGGCGTAATAGAAAATGTATTGGAAATACCATCTTCACAAGCACCAATATATGGAATTTTAGCAACCGAATTTAAAGAGGCAAGGGCCCCACTACTATCTCTGCCATGCATAGGATTCGCACCAGGAGCAAAAGCAACTTTTGCACTTCTTCCATCAGGTGTAGCTCCTGTTTTCTTTCCATATACAACATTCGAGGTAATAGTTAATACAGATAAAGTGTGTTTGGCATTTTTATAAAGTGGATGATTCGCTAATTTTTTATAAAATTTTTGAACCAAAGAGACTCCAATTTGATCTACACGATCATCATCATTTCCATATTTCGGAAAGTCCCCCTCTATTTCAAAATCAACTGCAATTCCCTTCTCATTTCGAATGGGTTTTACTTTTGCATACCGAATCGCTGATAAAGAATCAATCGCTACTGATAATCCAGCTACACCAAATGCCATTAATTTTTCTACATCTGTATCATGTAAAGCCATTTGTATAGCTTCATATGCATATTTATCGTGCATATAGTGAATGATGTTCATAGCATCCACATATGTTTTAGAAACTTTATCTAAAACCAGATCATATGATTTTATCACTTTATCATAGTCTAATATTTCATCCTCCATTTTTTCAATACCATCTATCACAATTTCCTCTTTTATTTCATCTATTCCACCATTAATAGCATAAAGAAGGGCTTTCGCGAGATTGCATCTAGCTCCAAAAAACTGCATTTGCTTTCCAACTGTCATAGCACTAACACAACAAGCAATAGCATAATCACTTCCATGTAGAGGTCTCATAATATCATCATTTTCGTACTGAATGGCATCCGTTTCAATGGATATTTTCGCACAGTATTCTTTAAAATTTTGAGGAAGATGTTCCGACCAGAGAATCGTTATATTAGGTTCTGGTGCAGAACCTAAATTTGTCAATGTATGTAAATAACGAAAGGAGTTTTTTGTAACTAGTGATCTACCGTTTTCTATGATTCCACCAATCGATTCTGTTACCCAGGTTGGATCCCCAGCAAAAAGCTCATTATATTCTGGCGTCCTAAGATGTCTTACCATTCTAAGCTTTATAATAAATTGATCAATTAATTCTTGTGCTTGTTCTTCTGTTATACGACCTTCTTTTAAATCTCTTTCTATATAAATATCTAAAAAAGTGGCAGTTCTTCCTAAACTCATAGCGGCTCCATTATTTTCTTTAATAGCTGCAAGATATCCAAAATATAACCACTGAACTGCTTCTTTTGCAGTTTTGGCGGGTCTATTGATATCAAAACCATAAGTAAGGGCCATTTCAGTCATTTCTTTTAAGGCTTTGATTTGCATATTTACTTCTTCTCTTAAACGGATACACTCTTCTGTGATTTCCTCTTCTCTCGTTAAAAGATCTTCTTCCTTTTTCTCTATTAAGAAGTCTGTTCCATACAAAGCAACTCTACGATAATCTCCGATAATACGACCTCTTCCATAAGCATCTGGAAGACCTGTTAATAAACCTACATGTCTTGCTTTTTTTATATCCGTAGTATACGCATCAAAAACTCCTTCATTATGTGTTTTTCGATTTAATTTAAAGTGCTTAGCTGTTTGCTTATCCCATTCATATCCATAAGCCTTAAGTGCAGACTCTACCATACGAGTTCCACCAAATGGATTGATCATCCTTTTGAGTGCACCATCTGTTTGCAACCCAAAAATCACTTCATTTTCTTTATCAATATAACCAGGGGCAAAATGATTAATACCTGATATATGCTCTGTATCCACATCATAAACTCCTTTTTCAAGTTCTATTTTCAAAAGATTTTTACAATGATTCCATACACATTTTGTTTTTTCTGTACTAGATGTAAGAAAAGAAGCATCTCCCCTATACTCCTCATAATTTTGTAAAATAAAAGAAGAAACATCTATATGATTTTTCCAATTTTCTCCCTTAAAATCACGCCATGCTTCCATAATCTACCTTCTTTCTTATCTTCTTTATTCATAGTATATCATATAAGAATTGATAGTCGCAACCAAGGAATTATAAAAACAAATGCTCTATACAACACTTGTCAATTTTATTATAATCGTCTTGATTTTTCACTTATATCTAAATTTTTATTATAAGAATATAAATCTCCATAATGACTCTCATCTTGATAAAAGAATAATTTTTTTCCATCTACTTTAGAATCTACACAATAACCATAATTCTTAAAATCTTCCGCTGTTATTATCCTACGAATATAATGGTTATCCTCGATAGGCACAAATCCTAATATATATTTTGGATTCAATCGTATATCCCCCTTGTCATCTACTATATAAATATTTTTATCCAAATCGGCATCAGGTATTTCAATTAAAAGAGAGCCAATTGCTGATTTATATGCATCAGCATGTGTCAACTCTTTCATAATTTTTTTATTGTCTGCATAAACGCTAACATTATCTGTTAACTTTATAGGATTTTCTACTATAATAGAGCTACTATGCCCAGTCATAATGAGTCCACTTATTACCATATCTATCACATCATTCTCACTAGACTTTTTGATTCTATGAATTCCTAGGACAACATTTTCTTTTGCTGTCAGATAATCTAAATATAATTTCATTTCATGTGACATATTTCCATCATCTTTTGAAAAAGACTCAAACCCTTCACAATCCAGTCCCTTTGAAGATAAAAATTCATACCTTTTTCCCAATTTTGCAGCATAAACCTTCTTTTGTAATAATTGAGGATGATTTAATAATTGATCATTTTCAAAATCAATTTTTTTCTTTGTTTTCTTGTTTAAAAGATAATAAGGAACCTCCTCTTTACCATAGTAAAAAACATATCTTTGATATTCTAATACAAACTGTAGTCGTAAAAAATCCTTTTCATAATCAAATTTTTTAGTAAAGATTCCCATATGATCACCACTATCATCGTAACATAGACAAAAAATTTTTTCAATGTTTTCTTAAGTGTATTATACAAACTTATAAAAAGAAAAAGTAGCAATCTAAAGCTACTTTATAATGACTAAATCTTAAACTAAAGATGGCGACCATAACTATCATTGTAGTTATTATCTACTTCAACAGTACTATTTATTTTTTCTTCCTCTTTAAAATCTTCCTTTAAAATATAACATGGAACCGTAAGTATCGTACCTACCTGTAATGTGTCAGATTTAGAAATACCATTAATCAAACATATTTCATCAACTAGATCGTACCCAGATGGATATATATTTCGGTTCTCATACTGCTCATTATTGATAAATGTATAAGCAATTTCTGAAAGTGATTGTCCATAATCTACTATTACTCTCTTATAAATTTTTTTACAATTTGATGCAATGTCACGTCCTGTTTCATTCTCTTTCACATGCAATTCAGAGTAAATTCTTTCGTAGGATTCCATATCGTGTACTTCCTGATATTTTTCTGCTAGTTTTTTACTAGCTTTCAAACGAATCACAGCCCCAGATCTAAGAACCTCACCATTATGAAGATCATTATCTGATATAACCTTTTCTACATTATTATTATATTTATGGCAAATAGACTCTAATGTATCCCCTTCCTCTACCATATAATATATTGTACTTTTATTAAAAAATTGTGATGTACAACTTTTTGCAGCCGCTAGTATAGTAACGGAAACTAAAATAGCAGCAGTTGTTCTTTTAATAATTTGTATCTTCCTTTTCTGTTTTTTTATAACAAGATCCCTAGCTCTTTGTTTTTCTTTGGCTAATTTTCCAACAAAATTTTCTCTTTCTAAAATCGTTTCAACACCTTCATAAAAAACAAGCTTTTGGGAAGATGCTGGAAAACAATACAAAGTAGAAATCTCTTCATAGCGTGATTCAAATGGATATGTATTTTCCCCTTCTGATTTTTGTATATATTCATTTTCATTTGAATTATATTTTTCCATAAAATTCTCCTTTTACAACTAACTTCTGTCCTTATTATATACCAAACTTTACTATTTTACAAATAAAAAAGTTTGTATTTAACGAATTTTTCGGATAAATAATTCCTCATCCCAAATTGGAATAGAAAGAGCAACTGCTTTTTGATACTTACTTCCAGGATCTTTCCCAACAATTACTACATCTGTTTTCTTACTTACACTTGAAGCTGTTTTACCTCCCTTTGACTCAATTTGCTGTTTTGCTTCTTCTCTAGTTATACTCTCTAAAGTTCCTGTTAAAACAAAAGTCTTATTAGCAAACGATTCATCTATATTTACTTTGCCAAGATATTCCATATTTAATCCTAATTTTTTTAATGTTTGAATCATTTTCAAATGTTCTGAATTCTCAAAATAACGAACAATATTTTGGGCCATAATTTCACCAACATCTTTTATGGATACCAATGTTTCATAAGTTGCATCCATAAGAAAATCTAAATGTTTAAAATGCGTTGCCAATATTTTAGCATTTTTTTGCCCCACTTGTCTGATCCCAAGGCCAAATAAAAGACGTTCTAAAGAATTTTTTTTACTCTTTTCAATCGCATCTAATAAATTGGTGATACTTTTTTCACCAAAACCTTCTAATTCCATCAACTCTTCTTTATGCTCGTATAAACGATAAAAATCTGGATAATCTTTTAAATATCCCATATTATAAAAGTCTTCTACTATATGTTCCCCAAATCCTTCAATATTCATGGCATTTCTACTAGCATAATGAATAAGTGCCTCTATTTTTTTAGCAGGACATTTTGAATTCATACAATAGTATGCTGCTTCTTTTTCTTTTCGAACTAACTTTATATGACAAATAGGGCAATCACGAATCATTTCAAAATCAATCTCTTTGCCTGTACGTCTTTCTTTCTTAACTTCAACAACTTCTGGTATAACATCCCCTGCTTTACGAATAGATACAATATCGCCAATTTTAATTTCCTTACCTTTCACATAATCTTCATTATGTAAGGTTGCCCTTGCAATACGGGACCCCATAAGAAAAACTGGATCTAAAATTGCATTAGGAGTTATCTTTCCTGTTCTACCTACTGTAAATTGAATCGCTGAAAGTTTAGTTAAAACTTCCATTGCAGGAAATTTATAGGCAGTAGCCCATTTAGGAGTACGGGCCGTAAAACCTAATCTATTTTGGTCTGAAATTGAATCAACCTTAATCACGATGCCATCAATTTCATAGGGAAGTTCATCTCTTTTCTTTGTATATGTAGATATATACGCTAATAAATCGTTTATATCAGCGATTGTTTGATTATGGGAATCATTCGTGGTAAAACCTAATTTTTTCATATAAGTAAGAGCATCACTATGATAATAAATATTATAATCTAATGGATTGGGCAGATGATAAATAAAACAATCAAGGTTTCTCTTAGCTGCAACACTAGAATCTAACTGTCTTACAGAGCCTGCAGCTGCATTACGTGGATTGGCAAATTTTTCTTTATGATTTTGTTCACACATTTTATTTAATTTTTGGAAAGAACTTTTGCTCATATAGATTTCACCGCGAACTTCTATATCTACTTTTTCGTTTAAAACAAGCGGTATGGAACGAATCGTTTTTACATTGTGTGTAATATCCTCCCCTACACTTCCATCCCCTCTTGTAGCACCACGAACTAATTTCCCTTTTTTATAAAGTAAGGAAACAGAAAGACCATCAATTTTAAGTTCACAAACATACTTAGGATGAGGAACCACCTTTTTTACCTTTTCATGAAAGGCTATAATTTCACTTTCATTGAATACATTACCAAGTGAAAGCATAGGAATTTCATGTCTAATTTTATCAAAAGAATCAATGATCTCTCCTCCAACCCGCAAAGTTGGAGAATCATCCCGTCTCCACTTTGGATGATGTTCTTCAATTAAAATAAGTTCTCTAAAGTAATGATCATATTCCTGATCCGTAATGGTTGGTTTATCTAAAACATGATAATTATAATTTGCTTCTTTCAAAAGTTCTACAAGTTCATTCATTCTTTCTATTGTCATTTATATCACCTATATTTATTATAACATCTGTTATTTCAATTATGATTTAGAAATGTTAAAAAATGATAAATTTTATATTTTATATGGTATAATGACAATAATAGAAAGAAGATTTTATATATGAATAAAATAAGACTCAGTACTGGTTTAGCATCTATTATGATTGCGGCATCTATATTTGCAGGATGGCAAACTTTATTACTTGTAATACTTTTTATGTTCTTATTTTGTGACGTCCAAAGTAAAGTAAAAGAGGTTGCTGTAAGGGTGATAACTTTTTATGTTGGATACTATATTGTATATTTAGGATGGGATGTAATTGTAAATAGTGTATCTCTATTAACAAAAGGTATCAATTCTTTTGTTGCTACATTTAATACGTATGCAAATACTGCTGATTATTTGGTAGCTTCTAAAATTACTGCACCAATTAACTTTGTTATTGATATGGCGGATGGTATCATTTCTATTATGTTTACACTTGTAAAAATAGGATTTGTCATTTCTATATTAACTGGAAAATCAAAGAGATCAAATGCATTGGGTAAAAAAATAGATATTTATGTAAATAAAGCACTTCATTATGTAGATAGTTTTGTAGATAATGTACCTGTTTCTAATATGCAAGCAAATTATCAACAACCAGTACAACAAATGCCAAATAATCAGGCTATGAATCAAAATATACGAACAGATTATAATATAAATAATCAATCGCTTAGATAAAAATTAATATTACTTTTAGATGGTGGACAAATAGGGTTATTATTGACTTATTTGTCTTTTTTGAAAAAATAATCTAGTATTTCTACTAGATTTACATAATAATATTATAAAAATTTCTTTAAATTCATGTATACATAAAAGAGGGTCCCCTACACAAGTGGGCTCTCCTTTATTTTTGAGTACATTTCCCTTAATTCATATTTCAACCATCTATAATAATTTTCCCCTATGTTATAACATTAGCTTCCAATAGGAACATATTGTAATTTTTTTATATACTTTATAGAAAGAATATATCCAGCAGATATTAAATTCTTTTCATTTGGATATATATAACAACATTAATTCAATAATTCTATTTTTATACTAGTCTTTTAGTATATCACTATGAAAAATTTTTATGTCTATATATTATCCTTTTTTTTATACTAAATTGATCATATTTTATTATTACTACTGGTATTCCTAGCTTTTTAGAAAGTTTATCTTCAGCTTCATTCATAATATTATTAATATATTCTAATTGTTTATTATAATTATCATCCCACTGTTCATCAGTTTTTCCTTGGGTATTAAATTCATCATATCTAAATCCTAATACCAATGAATTGTTAGGGGCAAAAAAACTTTCACTATTAGGTCCGAAATTAATATTATAAATATTTTCGTTATCAGCTACATTTTCATATATAACTTTTCTATATGTACTTTCTAAAAACGCTATAGCTTCTTTATCTAAGTCACTGTTTGATTTTAGAAACTTTTCAACTAAAAACTCTTGTTCATCATTAGATAATCTTTCTATGTAATAATTATTTCTTATGTAAAAAAATCTTGATATATCATGGGATAAATATTGATATAAATCCATTTCATTTTCACCAACGGGTAAAAATGATAAATTAGAATTTCCTATTCTATTATCAAATTCATCTAACCCCATTTTATGGTATAGATATTTATTAAATAATTCACTATACTTCATATAAATTGCTAAATATGTATCTTTTAATTCTTTATTCATTTTTCCAAAGGTATCCAGGTTCGTATCAGGACATTTTGTTAGAAAATCTTGTTCGTCTATTAATACCATAATTTTATCTCCTCTTATATTAATGTTCTATATGTGTACTTTCAAGTACGAAGCTCCTATGATCTAATTCTTGAAAACGAATCAAAAATTTTTCTCCCCAAGAGCTCACAATAAACCCATCATTTGTAACTCCCGTTACAAAAACAGCATGTCCTACTCCTTCACTCCAAATACTAGTACAAACGTCATGTCCCCCACTCAAATTTTTCATTGTAATATCTCCTCGAGTCCTATAAATACCTAATCTTAAAAGATTGCCTTTTTCTAATTCTTTTGAAATACGAGTTCGTAATTTATTTTCTTTAAAATTACCTCTTGAAAATTGACGATGTACAATTTTAGTATTATATTTTATGTTTGAATTTTTCGAGTGGAGATAGGATGTAGTAAGACGATCCGATGTCCCTAGGGAGGTTGTTAAATATAGCTGATTTTCACCACTTAAATTATACCTACCGCCTACATCCGCTTGTGCTGAGATGGCGTTTGGATCAATTGTAGTTTTTCCATCAGGTGTTCTATATAATAGTTCGCCTCCATTTTCTTTATGATTTACAAAAGTATATAGGTCAGTTAATAACTGTATATCATTCAGTTGTTTTTTTCCAAATTCATTGGTAATATACATGGGAAACCCGAAATCACGTTCAAATTTAGCTTCTTGCCCAATATAAGATGCTAAAATTTCATTCGCAGTGGTTGCATATGAACAAGCTCCTACTGAGTTGACTCCAGCCATTACTTTGGCAGCATCAGTTAAACTCATATTATATTTTTGGGCGATATAAGTTTTTGTATCTAAATAACTTTTGGTTGCTATTCTTTTATTAACAACTTCACCATTTCCATATTTGGATTCAATCCTATAACTCTTTTTTATGATTCCTTGATCAACCCCATATCCAGAAGCAGAATTAGAAAAAACCTCATCAATGAGAGAAAGACTGGTTCTTGTATTATTCAAATTAGCCTTTAAAATATTATTATATTCAACTATATAACTCGATAATTGATTTTGTAATTGTTGTATTTTCGATTCGTTTTGATAATAGTTTGTATTATAATTTGCTATTGCATTTATTAGATTATCTCTTACACCATTATCATTCGTTAAATTAGAGTAATTCCCATTTTGTATATTTTGTGCTAATAACTGATAGATGGTATTATAATCACTATTCGAATGATATTTATTATAAGTAGTTACTATTGCATTATAATGGCATCTACTATATTCCGCCGTTAAAAAATTATTATAATTTTTGAGCTGATGGATTTGATTATTAATACTTGCAATTTGATTTTGTAGTTCTAACAACCCCATAGATGCATTCATTAGACTTCCACCAGATTCTTGTCGACCTTCAAAAATATTTTTTAAACGTGGAACTTGTAAAATACCTGCTGTGACTACACCATAAGTCCATGTTTTTCCTTGCTCTTTCAGTTCATTAATAAATGCTTCTTTGGTATCAGGAATTTTAAGTTCTTCTCCGAAAACAATTGATCTATATGCCTTATCAATAAAATTCTGATAGACTTCTTCATTTCCTTCTTTAACTGCAGCTTTAAGCCACGTTTTTAACGAATTTACTTCAACATTGCTTAATCCAGGTAACCCTCCTAGGAATTTTTCTGTAATTACTTCTGTACCACCTGATGCCATTCCATAAAAAAGTGCTTGCATATAATCATAACCTTGTACCATAGCACTATGATATGAGTTCCCTCCCGCTGATATTCCTAGAGATGCAGACCCAGCAATCGGGCAGTAAGTACTAAGCATTATACTTGGCAACATATTCCCAATTCCTTGACTTATTTCATAATTGTTATTTAAAAATCCCCCACTATATTCTTTTGTATAATCAATGATAGCATTAGGATCCACATTATTATATTCACCCTTAGAGTTCTTTGTAATTAATCCTGCCTCTTCCTTAGCCTTTAATGATAATAATGATTGTAAAATATACATTTTTTTATATTCTTCAGCTGATGTAATTCTATTTTCTTCACATAACCCTAATCCTGTCATTAAGGCTTCTATAGAATAGTAGGCACCACTACAAAAACTATCTAATCCATCTCTCAATCCCTCAACAGCTACTCCTAATTCATTCGCGATTGCCTCTATACTGTCATTTTTTCCATCTTTTACATCTAAGGAATTTAAAAATGTTTGAGCTTTTAATTGTCCTTTAATATTATTAATTTCATATTTACATTTATTTAAATAATCATCCGCCTTTGCTGGATTTTGTTGATATAAATAATTGTAAGTCTTGGCTAAAGATGGAATTTTATCTAATACTTCAATCATAATATTCAAATCATCATAATTTGAGATTCCCACTATTTGATAGTTATTATTTTGATTTTTTTCTTTTACCATTCTCATAAAATCTAATGGAGATACATCAGGATGTTTTTTTTGATAATCTGTATATGAATAAACATTTACTTCTCTAGTTACACCTGAATAGGAAATATTAGTAATGGTCTTTTTCATATTTGCATCTAAATCTAAATTTTCTAAATCTTTATTCGATATTTTTTTTATATCAAATTGTTTATAACTACTTAAATAACTTAGATAATCATATTCTGCACTTTCCTTGAGATTTTTTAGAGAATGTATCATTTGGTTAATTTCCTCTATTGATGTTTCTAAATACTTTTTAGTACCTATAAAATCTTCATAGTTATTAATTCCTATCTCACCAAATTTTTCTGATATTTCTAAATCATAAGGCTTAACTGTTTCCTCATAAGCTTTTAAAGTTCCTTTCGTTTCTTCATCATATTTTTTTAAAAATTCTAGTCGCTGATTATAATCCATGTTTTTAAATTGATCTAAAGAAACGTTGGTATCTTTAAATAACGTTAACGCATCACCGTATTCTTGGTAATAAACAATCCTTTGATTTATCATCTCGTCTTTTGTTTGTTTAGCATGTACTATAGCATTAAATGCATCTTTTTCTGCCATGAAAGAAGTTAAATTATCTAATATTTCTTGATAACCCGATGAATCTTTTTCACCATTAACTAAAATCTCTAAATATTTTATTTGATTAGAATAAGCATTTCTAATACCAGTAGCAAATTGATTATATTCTTCTTCTGATAAATTTGCAAAATCGATTTCACTCAAATTAATATTTGTAGACATATTAGAATTATTATCTGATAATGGATCATCTTTTAATTTTTGATTTACATCTACATTTTTAGCTACGTTAATATTACTTTTATTGTAATTTTTTTCATTTTTATCTTCAAAAAATGCTTCCATACCCAGTTTTTCAACTTCGCCATCAGTTGAAGCTTTGGTATTAGATGAATTATATTGATTCGTTGGATTTATTATTTTGTGATATGTACTCATATTACTAGATTTGTTGGTATCTTCTAATAATTTATCCATATTTATATCTTTCAAATTATAATTCACCTTAATTTGAGATGCCATCTTATCATCCTTTCCTTTTTATTTAAATTTCTTTTAATATTGGGGTAATCTTAAAATATTCCATGCTTTTTTTACATGTTAAATCAATATTATCAACCGATTAAAAATGCTCTGCTTTATATACTTTTATCTCTCAATCAAAAAACAACCTGTAAACATTTCATGAAATGTCTGATGATAAATATTAAAATAGGAAAGAATATACCCAATATAAAATATTTTAGAGAAAATACTTGAAAAATATTTCAAATTAGATTGTTTATAAGAAATCAGATCCCCTTTACTATTTGTCTGCCTAAGTCCCATAAATAATTGTCCAAATGTGGAACCAAAACTCGTAACAGGTAATCCTGTAAAATATCCCCAACTCCATATAAAATAAATAGAGATATAAAAATAAAATGCACTTCTTTCTACAAATTCACTCGGAAAAAGTCCTCCAGCAAAAAATGTTAATATTTTTATAATTTGAAAACTAAGAACCGTTAAGATAATCAAAAAAACTGTATCTATCATATAAGCACAAAATCTTTTTGAAATAGATGCATAAGTACAAGGAACAAATCCATTATAGATTACAGAATTATTCATAAAGATCTCCTACTTTTCTTTTTGAAGGGCTGAATAAGTCATTTGAAATACAAAAAGGCCCGTCAAAAATAATAAAAGCCAAATGAGAGGGTTATTATAATGTTCCTGTATCCATTTTTTTAAAGGTTCCATGAATTTATTTAAATCATCCAAAAAGTTTAATATATATATATGTTTCATATTACTCTAATCCTTTCTAATACTCTTATGTCCTTTTAAAAATTTTTTAATTCCTGTAGGATGTGGAAACGCAACCGTTATGATTGATTTTTCTATTCCTACAATAAGACCATGACCAAATGTATCATGAATAATAGAGTCTCCAATCTCATAAGCAACATTTGGATCTATTTTAGATGTAAATGATTGAGGTGTAGTTTTTTCCTCTATTTCATTATGATCTACATAATCATTATCTATTTCGTTAATAAATCTACTTGGAGGATTACAACTTTCCATTCCATATAAGGTTCTGCGCCTTGCATTCAAAAGAAAAAGTTCTTTTCTGGCTCTCGTTACAGCTACATAGCAAAGTCTTCTCTCCTCCTCTATAGCACCAGAATCCATAAATGAATTATTATGTGGAAAAATACCTTCCTCTAATCCTGCAATAAATACATAATCAAATTCTAATCCTTTGGATGCATGTACTGTCATTAATGTTACAACATCTTTTAGATTTTTGTATTCTGTAACATCAGATACCAAACTAATTTCACTTAAAAATTCTTCTAATGAAACTATTCCGTTTTTTTCTTCAAATGTTTTTGTGATAGACTTAAATTCTTCTAAGTTTTCAAGTCTTACTTCAGATTCAATGGTTTTTTCATTTTCTAATTCAAATCTCATCCCAGACTTTTCCAAAATAAGATCAATGAGTTCTGTTAGTGATAACACTTCCATTTGCGATTGCAAATCTTTTAAAATTTGTTTAAATTCCAATTCTTTTCCATTCGTAATAGCCTCATAAATACTCACATTTTCTAGATTTGCTTTTTCTATCAAATTGGATATGGTTTTAAGGCCAATGCCTCTTTTAGGAACATTAATAATCCTCAATAAGTTTACATCATCCTTGGGATTATATAAAACTTTTAAATATGCAATTAAATCTTTAATTTCTTTTCTGTTATAAAAGTAATAACTTCCAACTACTTTATATGGAATATGACTTTTTAACATAGCTTCTTCTAAATTTCTAGATTGTGCATTGGTTCTATATAAAACTGCAATTTGTGATATGGGTACCTTCTGATCTATTAATTTTTGTATTTCCTCTACAATATCAGAAGCTTCTGCTTTTTCATCAGATAAACGATGATACTGGATTTTTGGACCTGCTTCATTTTCAGTCCATAGATTTTTATCTTTTCTTTCTTTATTATTTTGAATAATATTGTTTGCTGCATTTAAAATGTTCTGTGTAGACCGATAATTTTCTTCTAACATAATCACTTCTGTATTGGGATAATCCTTTTCAAAATTTAAAATATTTTGATAATTAGATCCTCGAAATGAATAAATACTTTGATCATTATCCCCAACTACACATATATTTTTATATTTGGCACTGATCATTTTAGTAAGAATATACTGTGCCTCATTGGTATCCTGATATTCATCAATTAATATATATTTAAATCTTTCTTGATATTGTGCCAAAATATGGGGATATTGCCGAAACAAAATAATAGGAAGCATCAACAAATCGTCAAAATCAACTGAATTATTTCTTTTAAGTTTCGTATCATATTTTTCATAAACCTTGACAACGATCTGCTCAAATTCTGTCATAGCGTACTTTTCATACTCACTAGGAGATAATAATTCATTTTTGGCTCCACTTATTTTAGATCGGATGGCTCTTGGATTATACTGTTTAGGGTCTAAATCCATATCCTTTAAAATTTTTTTAATGACAGTCAAAGAATCATCACTATCTAAAATAGTAAAATTATTTTCATAACCTAAATTCTGATAATTTTCTCTTAAAACAGTAAGTCCAAACGAATGAAAGGTAGAGATTTGAATATCATACCCAATAGGACCTAACATTTGAATAATTCGCTCTCTCATCTCTTTAGCAGCTTTATTTGTAAATGTTATAGCTAGAATATTAGTTGGATTTATCATACACTTTTGAATCAGATAAGCAACTCTTGTCGTTAAAACTTTTGTTTTTCCACTGCCAGCCCCCGCTAAGACAAGAAGAGGGCCTTCCGTATGAAGAACCGCCTTTTTTTGCATGTTATTTAATCCATCTATATTCATACCATCACCATTAAAATTATACCATGTATACAAAAATAAAAACAGGATTTCTTATCATTTTAAGAAAAATAGTCCTGTTTTTTATGATAAATTGTGTAGATAGGTTTTCCATTTCTTTATTTTATGTTGTATATACTTGCCTAGATTATACTCATCACATAATAATAAGTTTAATTTTTTCAAATTTACTTTTTTCCTATTCGGTTATATATATCTTCCATAATACTTTTTTTATAATTTAGATTTTATCATATTGCTATCGATAATACAAATGATACTTACTATATTTTTACACAATAAGTGGCCTTAAAAATTCAAAAAAAGAAATATTTCGAAGAATTCCATAGATAAGGAATATGACAATTAAGAAATACCATATTCCTGGTTCTAACTGTTGTATTTTTGATATCTTATTTTTAGAAAGGCAATATAGATGATATAAGTAATAAAAAAAGAAAAAAGGCAAACTAATGAAAATAAGAATATTGTATCGAAAAGCTTGATAAAAATTCCCTTTTAAGATATTCAGCAACATACGTGTTACTCCACATCCTGGGCAATATAAACCTGTAAACTTTTTTATAGGACAAGCTAAATAAATATGAAAGTAATTACCAACTAGTAAATACACAATTAATAAAACAAAGAGCAAAAGAAGTTTGATTATTTTGTTTCTCATAAAATCTTTCTATAACAAAAAAGAATTAAAAAATTCTTTAAGCTTCTTTGTTCATACCTATTTCTGCAATTCTATTTAAATCACTTTGTACCAAACAGTATGTAACAATTCCTAGTCCAAAGATTTGTAGAATTACATATAACATTGCATTATCATCAGCAGGCATATTATATTTAGCTTTTGCTTGTACCATAGCTTTTCCCATTAAATAAGCCCAGTAAAAACCATAAATACCACAGGTAATCAAAGTTAAAAGGAAGCATTTACCTCCTGATAAACGATCATCTCCGCTTGCAATTCTTACATCATCAGTAATGCTAATGAACCAGAATATTCCATAGATGCCACAGGTAATAATACTTAAGATAATACTTGTTACAATATCTCTTTTTTTAATCATTTTAAAACTCCTCTCTCATTATTATCATATCATAAAGATACGTAAATGACTACTTATTATATTTTGATTTTCCACTTTTTTAGGAAAATAGTCTATATTATCACTATTTTAATGTAAATCTTCTAATATAATACTATTCTATAGAATAAAATTTAGAATAGATTCTATTTCTATTTTATCCATTCTTATGATTTTTTCTTTCTATTATATCTCTTTTTAAAATAAGTTTTCCTTTAAATAATGAACTACACCATCATGATTATGATCTAATTTTGTGATATCACTAGCTTTTTCTTTTACCGCTAAAAGGGCATTGCAAAGGGCAATCCCATGCCCACATTTTTCAATCATTTCCATATCATTGGCTCCATCACCAAATGCCATAATCTCATCATTATGAATGTGAAGCATGCTCGATAAATCTTTTATCCTACGATATTTAGAGGTTCCCTTTTTCATAATATCAAGCCATTTTTCATCTGAAAAAGAATCCTGCATAATAATAACTTCAAGATCCTTATATTTCTTTATTAAGTTATTATATACTTCCATCAATGAAACATGATCTTTCATAGATATGACAGCATGTGATATTTCTTTACAATGACTTAAAATATCATTTTTATCTTTGATCTTCTTTCCTGTATCATCTCCTTCTAGATCCTCATATGTATACTTATAAATGTTATTTTTATCACATATACTAATATACTTACAATTTTCATTATAATAATCAAACAAATGAAAAGCAAGTTTGGGATCTATAAAGTCCGTAACAAGTGCTTCTTTAGTTTTCATGTCATAAAGACAGGCTCCATTATCTGTTATCGCATAATTGGAAAATTCAGCACCATCTGTTACTTTCAACGCTGATGCATATATTCTACCAGTTGCTATAACAATGATATAACCATTTTCTTTCAGTTCTTTTAAATATTGTTTGGTTAAATCTGTTATTTTTCTATTCTCATTTAAAATTGTTCCATCTAAATCCACTACTATCATCTTTACCATTAAAATCACGCCCTATTCTATATAATTTTAGGAAGAACTTCTCTCTTTTTGTTTCCATAACATTTGATTATTTTTAAATTCATATGATAATTTACCTTCATCATATAGATAAGATAAATAAGAACGAACAGTACTTCCTAAAAGAACATACTGGTTTGCATTCATAACCAAATGATATTCATCAAAAATATATTTTAATATATTTTCAAAAGTTACTTTCTTTTCACAAATATGGTATATTTTATCTAAAATCTCTTTTATTTTATTTTTATTCATTTCTATTAAAGAAGAAATATCAAAAACTGCTTCTACATGGGATAAAATATATACATTTCCCTTTAAAGAATTTAGCATATCTAATGTATTAAGAAAAGATTTTACATCATATATATAAAATAAATGATATTTGTTAATAGTCTCTTCACTAAATAAAGCATCTGCTAAAAAGTATACATTATCGCTTGTCTTGATACCTATCATATCAAAGAAATGGCCTTTTAAAGGAAAATACTCTAATCCATAAGGAAGTTGATTTTCTATTTCCATAACCATTGATTCCTTTGCCATTAAAAATTTATTTCTAAGATCTTTAAAGGGATATCCGCCATATAAAAAAGACGATTCTAAAATAGGATATTCTGTAAATGTTTTTTCAATATGATGAGCAAATATACTACAATTTGTTTTATCTTGAATCCATTTATTTCCTCCTATATGATCCGCATTAGAATGTGTATTTATAATTCCTTTTACATGCCACCCTTCTGCCTCTATTATTTTTAATATTTTTTTCCCTGCATCTTTATCATTCCCTGTGTCAATTAAATAAACATCTGTATTATTTATTTTATATATGCCAATATTAGTGACATTTTTTATATAAAATGTTTTTTCTGCTACTTGTACCAATTGCATAAACTTATCCCCTTTTTTATAAATATATTTTAAAAACAAATAGATAGGAAGTTATATCCATTTTTTATCTTCCTACCTATCTTTTTAAAAAACTTTTTATTGAAATAACTCTTTTTTATTCTCTGTATCTAAATTTAATTCTATTTTATGAATTGTATAATCCGTATCCTGATCATTCATTATTAAATTTTCAATAAATAAAGTTGCTTTAAAATCTTTGATCGCTTTATTTATGGCATCTTTTAGTTCCTCATTTACACTGAGGTTTAAAGTTCGAATTGGTGTTTTTAAAGATACATTATGATTTGTCTTTTCTCCTCTAGATCTACTAATTATATCCATTATACAATCCCCATTTTTTATTTCTTTTGAAAAATCAAAGTGTAATGGCTCTATTTGTGTCAAATGGATAGATTTATTTTTATGATATAATTCTATATATATTTCTTCTGTAATAAAAGGAAAGAAGATACTAAAATCCTGTAATAATTTATAAAGCAATGTATAAACTGTCTTTTGTCCTGAATACCTTGGTATTTCTCCAAATTCTTCAGGTCTATAAAGTCTATGCTTGACAATTTCAATGTAATCATCACAGAAGTTCCAGAAAAATTTCTCCAGAATATTTAATGCAAGACCTACTTCATATTCTTCTAAATAATCAATAAATTGTTTTTCCATTTCCTGAAAACGCCCTAATATCCATTTATCAATGTATTCAAAATCAGTAAATTCTTTATCTTCATAATCCGATAAATGCATTTCGATAAATTTTGCAACATTCCAAAGTTTATTAACTAATTTTTTTCCACGAAGTAATGTTTCTTCACTAAAGGCAATATCCGTTCCAAGCCTTCCTGTTCCTGCCCAATAGCGAATGACATCAGCAGAATATTGCTCGATTAAAGCAAGGGGTTCATGTTTACTATTTCCTTTACTTTTACTTATTTTTTCACCCTTACTTGCCATAGCAAATCCTGAGATCATTACATGATCCCAAGGTCTTTGTCCAAAATGGTAAAAACTCTTAACAATGGTATAAAAATCCCAAGTTCTAATGATTTCACTTGCATTGGTTCTTAGACTCATCGGTTTTAAAATATCCTCATAATTTTCTTTTTCGCCATATCTCATATTGATAAGTGGTGTAACTGAAGAAGTGGCCCAAGTATCCATTACATCTGTTTCTGCTTTAAATTTGCTGCAGCCACATTTTGGACATTTCTCTTTAGGATTATCTACTAAGGGATTTACTGGCAAATCTTCTAATTTTGCGAAAATAGGTTCTTCACAATTCTCACAATACCAAACAGGAAATGGTACTCCAAAATATCTTTGGCGTGAAATACACCAATCCCACAATATATTTTCTACCCATTCATCATACCTATTTTTCATATATTCTGGATGCCATTTAATTTGTGACCCAATTTTTAAAAAGTCCTCTTTATGATTCATAATATCTATAAACCATTGTTTCATTACAGAATATTCAACTTCTCTTCCACATCTTTCGTGAGTCTGAACTTCATGCTCTAAATCTTCTACTTTAACGACAAATCCACCAGCTTGTAAATCTTCCATAATTTTTTTTCTAGCTTCTTTTATTTTAAGTCCACCATAACGAGAAACAGAATCTATAATTCTTCCATCCTCCGTAAATATATATTTTAATGGTAAATTATATTTTTTCCACCATTCTATATCTGTTTGGTCACCAAAAGTACAGCACATAACAACACCTGTACCTTTATCTGTTGCTACTTTTTCATCGGCCATAATAGGTACATGAACATCAATAACAGGAATATGTGCAGTCTTTCCTATTAAGGATTTATGTTTATCATCATTAGGATTTACAAATACACATACAATAGCAGGTAATAATTCTGGTCTTGTTGTAGCAATGGTAAACTCCTCTTTTGTTTCTACTGTTTTAAAACGAATATAATTAAATGTTGTTTGAATCGTTTTGGTCTCTAATTCTGCTTGAGCAATGGAAGTTAAACATTCATTACACCAAAGAGCAGGGCTTTCTTTATGATAGCAGTGCCCCCTATGAATTAAATCTAAAAACGATGCCTGACTAATTTTAATAGTGGATGGACTCACTGTTTTATAATGAATCCCCCAGTCTGTACTCACACCAAGTTTACTAAACAATTTTTGAAACTCAGATTCATATTTATCTGTTGTTTGATAACAAAGTTTTGAAAATGCTTCTCTACCGATTTCGTGGGCTTTCTTACCTTGTTCTTTTTCGACCAATCTTTCACTTGGCAATCCATTATCATCAAAACCAAATGGATAAAAGATATTATATCCCCTTAATCTTTTATATCTGGCTAGCATTTCTGTTTGGGTATATGAAAATATATGTCCCATATGAATTTTACCATTTACCGTTGGTGGGGGGGTATCAATAGAAAAAACTTCCCTTTTATCAGGTTTAAATTCATATATTTTATTTTCTTTCCAATATTCTAACCATTTTGCTTCTTTTTCCTCAGCATGATATTTTTTATCTAACATAACATTCTCCCTTTCAAAATAAAAAAACGCCCTAAAATAAGGACGTGATGACGTGGTACCACCTTAATTTACAACTTTTGTTGCCTCTTTTATTTAACGCATAATTACGGAATACCTTACTTTTTTTGGGGTATCAGCTCCCAAGCTACCTTCTATTATATTGTATATTCATTTTCACCTACCATGAACTCTCTTTCATACTTTATAATATACTCCTCTTGTTCTAAGCTTTTCTATTTCTATTATATTAAAAATTAGTTCAGAATACAAGATTTTATGAAGAAAAAGTAATAAATATCCACAATTTTAGTGAAATTAGAATTAACGAAATCCTCCGCCACTACTTCCACTTCCTCCACCAAAGGCTCCTCCGCCACCTCCAGAAGAAGAGAATCCTCCACCACCAGAAGAATAACTTGCAGCACGTGCATTTGTTGCACGATTCATACTACTATAACTCACTGCATGAATAAACATAATGTCGCTATAAGTGTATCCATATTGATTGTTTTCTATAATTTCTGGGTATAATTTTTTAAATTGTTTTGCTACTTTATCAGCTATACCAAGTATTTGAGCATATATTAAATAATATTCCCACTGATGAACTTCAATTGCCTGCTTATCTCCAATTCTAGAAAATTCTTCTAAAAAGTTTTTAAATCCTTTCAATTGAATGGCATCTTCTTTCATAGAAGGATCTATTACATAAACTTTTGATTTAAATAGTTTGAAACGATCCTTTTCTTTTACCTCTATTTTACCACTTGCAATTAGATTTTCTTTTTCCTTATCTATTACAGAATAAAACCAATGTAAAATTTTTGAATAATTTCTTTGACACCACTTTTCAAATTCTTTCGCTTCCAAAATATTATCCTTACTAGCTTCTCGCAACATATCATACAGTTCGGCTTCAAGTTCATTATTAAAATATACATTTTTTGTCAAATCAATCGCACTTTCTTCTTTCTTTAATAACCCTGTTTCCTTTTTTATAATCGTAATTTTATTTTCCATTAACCATACAAGTAAAATGGCTCCTAATAAATCTGTTTGTCTACTATTTAAATGATAACTTTCAGCAATGAAGAAAGTCCTATATATATTTTTATCAAAAGGAATTTCTCTAACATTAGGGACATCTTTCGGTACATGGGATCCCGAAGATCCATAATCAAAGCGATTGCCACCTACTAATTGAAGAGATTTTCCATTACTAAAACGAATGAGTTTAAATATGATAAACGCTACAACGCCAAATTGAATAGCCTGGATTATAAAACCAATCACATAAATAAAAATATGTAGTGGGGTTATTTTATTTTGATTATCAGTTCCTTTATCTGCTAGCTTTTGATAATATGCAAAGTCATGATTCAGTATATGATTCGTTTGAAAGGTTCCTTTATCAAAACGAACAAGAATTGTCATATATTCCTTTTCATCTAGCGTTCCTTCTGAATTCATTTCAATATAGCCGTCATAAACGTAAGCTGTTCCTCTATTCCCATATCCCCAAACAGGTATAGTATCAGAAAGATGATTATCTGTATATATTTTAATATGCACATTTCCTGGTTTTGAAGAAAGATGGTGGGAGATCAGATTCCAATAGATCATGTCTGCATCTTCTAGTGAGACTACAAAACCACGAATATCATAAGTTAATTCATATTCATGATATCCATACTCACTAATTCCAAAACAAAGTTCTAATCCATCTTTTACATAATGAATGCCATTTTGATATGCTTTGCTTTCAAAAGAAGCACTAGTGTCCCAATTTTCCTTAACAGTATATTGTCTATTATTTTCTGTTACCTTAAAGTTTTCAATTTGAGCATCGCCTATATTATAATAGGGTTTATATCCTTCTGTTCCCTCCGTTAAATGAGCACTCCAAATTTCCTTCACATGTGCAGTCCCAAAGCTATCTATATAAATTTCCATGTCAATATTAGAAATACTATTGGCTTTTACATGAAAAGGGATTAGTATAAATAAGATGAAAATGATATAATGCAAAAATTTTTTCATAATTTCCTCCTAAAGAAAAAAGTCTACATGTAGTAGACTAAAATTGAACTTTTACGTTTTCTCTTTCCTCTTCTGTAGCTGCAAAAAAAGCTTCTGGTTTAAATCCAAATAAATTTGCTACTATATTAGATGGAAATACTTCAAGTCTATTTTTATAAGTTAAAACTGTATCATTATAAAATTGTCTTGCAAAACGAATCTTCTCCTCTACTTCACTAAGTTTATGTTGTAAATCTGTAAAGTTTGTATTGGCTTTTAAATCTGGATAATTTTCTGCTAAAGCAAATAAGCGACCTAATGTTTGAGAAACTTCTTTTTCTGCCTCTATTTCCTCAGAAGGACTACTAGCACTTACTGCCTTATTCCTAGCGACTACTACAGCTTCTAAGGTTTCCTTTTCGTGAGATGCATACCCTTTTACTGTTTCAACAAGATTGGGTATTAAATCATGCCTGTTTTTCAGCACCACATCAATTTGAGCCCACTGATCTTTTACTTTGTTTCTTAATTTCACAAGTGTATTATATGTACTCATTAGATATAAGAGTATTAGTACAACAATTGCTACAACTACTATTAATATAACCATATCTATCCTCCTATAATTCTATTATATCCAAAATTTTCAGAAAAAAAAAGAAATATTTTTTATCTCTTTACATTTTGATTGTAAAAATTTAAAAAAACATGAAAGCCATGTTTAAAACCAACCAAATAATTTATGTTTTTTTCTCTCTTCTTCTTCCACATCTACATTAAATCCTAAACGTGTTAAAAATTTATTTAAAATAAAAATACTCTTTTCTCTTTCATCTAAAGGAGGCATGTTAAAAAAAACTTTTAAATCGGATTCATATTCAAAGTCTAATATATCTTTAGGTGTCAATAAACTTTGATTAATCACTACTTTTTCGTTTTTATAAGGCTGTAATGCTTTAGGATTAATAGCCATCAATTTATTTAATTTAATTACAGAAGGCTCTAAAAGATAAATCACTTCTGTACAAAGTTCTTTTGCCTCATCACTATTATTGATATCAATTAAAATGACATCATATTTTTTATTTTTATCTATCACTCTTTTTAATTCATTACTAGTTGTGCTTATTAAAGATACATCTCTAAAAAAGATAAAATCTCCTTTATCCACCTCAACAGCAAGTGTTTTATAATATTTATTCAGTTGATTTTTCAGCATATAGGTAAATGTAGTAGCTCCAGATTGTTTGGTAATATTTTTAATTCCAATAATCCTTTGAAAATCCTGTTTGGTATGACTAGTAACAGGCATTGTAGCTGCCATCATGATACCTTGTCCAGAGATATTTACTCCCTCTGCACTTGTTTCAAACTGATGGTACTGTGCTACATCACGGTATGAATTTGGATGCTCATAAAGATACATAATACCATCTATACTTTTGGTAAAATTATAAATACCCATGGATACCAAATCAGATAGATAGGCAGGGGAAGAACTTTCAGGAATATCATCTAATAACAAAATGGTTTTATCCATATCTAAAGATATAGATAATTTTTGAAGTATCGCTATTTTTTTATAGTCTTTAATAGCTGTTATATCTAAAATAAGCCTTTGATAAAAAAAGTTTTTAAATGTTGCAATAATCTCATCTACAGTAAATTCACCATTTAAAGATTTTATAACATCTATATCAAGCTTTTGTAGTGCTTCATTATGTTTATTACTAATTATGACATTCATTTGTTCCCCTCCTTTTTTTATTTTATATTTGTTCCCGCTCCACGCTGGTCACATTTTCCATTTACCCAAACACCACCATTGTTGACACATTCTGTTTTTCCTTTAATTCCACTTAACATACCATTAACAATCACAGTTCCGACTGCTAAAACAATTCCAATTAAGATGATAGTGATTACAGTCATATTTGCTTCTCCTGCTGCTTCTTTCATTCTATCACCACCTTTCCTATCATTATTATTAGTATACCATATTTTAATAATCGAAAACAAAAATTTGAAAGATTTGATAAAATTTTACATTAATTTCATGGATCAACCTTTTTATAAGATTATTAACTAAAAAAACTACTAATTATGATTAGTAGTTCCCACTTACTGCATTCACTTTAAAAATAAATGTTGTTTTATCAATATTCGATGAAGAAAATCCATGATAATTTTTACTCAGCTCTGTAAGAGCTTCTACTTTATCACTATATTTTTTCATTGTATGAGAATATGTTGATAATTTTTGAATACCATTTTGATTAAAAGATCTAGTTCCCTCTTTTAAGGTAAGTGTTCCATCATATAATATTGCAGCACCTTGATGTAAAGAAGAAGATCCTTCATATAATTTTGAAACGCCTAATTCTAAAGTATATAAACCATTTGATAATGTATGGGATCCTTCATAAATCTTAGTTATTGCAGAATCTAGAGTACCCATTATCGTAGAAATTTGTTTCTGTAAATCATTTATCATTTCTAAAGTTCCGTTTATTGCTGCATTATTTCCTTCTAATAAAAGAATCATTTCATAATTATTTTTTATAGATAATAAAGTTTCATCTGCTCCTTGATATTCTGATAATCCATTATTTTCATAAAGACCTTGTAATTCCTCTTTGGTCTTCTTTGATGCATAAATAATCTGATTTAAAGCCTTCGTATTTTGACTTTGTAAATATGTTAGTTTTTGTATATATGTATTTATGTTAGAAGTATTTAAATTTGCCTCTACACTTTTTAATGCATTTCGCAGTTCAGAAATACCATTTTCTAAAGTAATAGACCCATTTTTTAAGACAGTGACGGCTTCTTTTGCTCTACCTAATTCTAAAGACAATGTATAAGAACCTTCTTTTAAACTTTTAGCACCTACTTCTAGACTTTGTACACCATTTTCTATTTTATCCATATTACTTTGTAATTCCTCAATATTAGAATATAACTGATCCATTTTCTTAAATATCATAAAGTCTTCTTTTTCTAATAATTTAGGTGTCGCTAAAATATAAACATTATTTAAAGAAAATTTGGTTGTTTCGTATGTAAGTGTGATATCATCTAAACCCTTAAATCCATCATATGAAATGCTATCAAAAAGACCTGGTGATGCAATCGAAATGGCAAACTCACTCATTCCATTGTTTACAACTTTCCCATTGGTAATGGTAACATTTTTATTTGTTTTTCCATTAAAATAAGTTCCTAGAGTTACAACAAAAGGTGTATATAAAGTTTCTTTCTGACCATTTATATTTACAATATTTTTAAGAGAATTTGTAAAATGATAGACAATTTTTACTTTCCCTTTTTTTCCAATCATATCTTGTACACTTTTTTCTTCATCATCTAGAAAATACTTAACCTCGATCTCAATAGGAAGCTCATCTTTAAAATCTCCCTTATAGAAAATATCTTTTCCATTTCCCTTCCATATTAAAGAAGAACCATTGAAGGAAAATTTCTCATTCCCATTTAAATTTAAAATATTTTTTAACTTCGTTTCATCCTGAATTTCCTTTTCCTCACCTACCAATAAATGATTGGTAATTTCTCTTTGATATGGTTTTCCTACTTCATCTAATTTGGCATAAATAGTTTCTTCTTTTGTAAAAGCATAAGTCTGCAATGGATAAACCATACCTAAAGAAATTAGAAATCCCATAAACATTTTATTTATCTTTTTCATTTATATCCCTTCTTTCATATCTTTTGTTGTATACATAATAACTTTATCAAAAATAAGTAATAATGATGGTAAAATTAAAATAACAACTAGCATACTAATAACAGAACCTCTTGATAAAAGTTCACAAATAGAACCAATCATATCAATTTTAGAATACATTGCTACACCAAAAGTAGCAGCGAAGAAACAAAGGGCTGATACAATAATAGATGGTACTGTTGCCATCAATGTACGCTTCATAGCTTCTTTTTTATTCTTATTGTGTTTTCGCTCTTCTAAATATTTTGTCGACATTAAAATAGCATAATCAATGGTAGCTCCTAGCTGAATCGTTCCAATTACGATAGGTGCAATAAAAGGAAGTGAAACACCCATATAATAGGAAATAGCCATATTTACAAAAATCGCAAATTCAATGGTAATAACTAGTAAAAATGGTAAACTAATTGATTTTAAAACAAATAACATAATCACAAAGATTACAGCAATCGATATATAATTTACAACTTTAAAATCATGGTCAGCAATCTCTACCAAATCTTTAGTAAGAGCCCCTTCACCCGCTATAATAGCCTTATCATCATATTTTTTTACTAAATGATTAATAGTATCAATTTGTTTATTTAGTTTATGACTCGCCACTTCATAAGTAGAATTGAGTAATAATAACTGATATTCTTCATTTTGAAAATATGATAAAGCTTCATTGGGTAGCATTGATAAAAAAGCTTCATTACTTGCCATAGAAGTAGGTGATAATACCAAATCCACACCCTCTATTTTCTTTAAATCATTTGTAAGTTTTTTTACCTCATTCATTTTTAAATTCTTATTGAGTAGTATAATTTGCGGGGAAATTATGTTATAGTCTTTGGCAAGACGATTATTAGCAATCCTACTCGGTAAATTTTCAGGCAGTGCTTCATCCAATTTATAATAAACATCATAACGATTATTTCCATATATAGCAGGTATACATAATAACAAAAATATCACGATAATCAATCTGCTATGTTTTACAGCAAAAGACTGCAATTTTTTAAATTGTGGAAAAAAATTCTTATGTTTGGTTTTCTCAATTTGTTTATCAAAGGTAAGCAATAAAGATGGAAACAAACTAAGTACACACACAAGGCCACAAATTACACCTTTGGCCATTACAATTCCAATATCTTTCCCCAAAGATAAATCCATAGCACATAGTGCTAGAAAGCCTGCAACGGTAGTAAGAGAAGAACCTATCACTGATTTAAATGTTTCCTCTATAGCAAATGCCATCGCCTTTTTTCCATCTTGATATTTTTCTTTTGCCTGTTCATATTTGTGATATAAAAATATAGAAAAATCCGTTGTGACACCTAACTGTAAAACTGCTGTGATGGCTTTCGTAATATAAGATATTTCTCCAAGTAATATATTTGAACCTAAATTATATAAAATAGCAACGCCAATATTTCCTAATAAAAATATAGGTATTAAATATGAATCTGTTGTAAAAAATAGAATCATAGCACAAAGAAAGATGGCAACCCCTACATAGGCAACAACTTCTTTATTTGATAATTCCATAGTATCTAAAACAAGAGCAGACATTCCACTTACCCTTGATGCATCAGAAACCTCTTTTCTAAGATCATTTACAGCATCTAATGTTTGCTGTTCTGATGTAGATCCTTTAAAAGTTACCACAAAAACAGTACTATCTTTTTTATATAATTTATCAACAACTCCATCTGGTAACATAGAAATAGGAATGACATCTCCTGTCACATCTGCTAAACTTAAAACCTGATTTACACCTGATATTTTTTCTACTTTTCGTTCTAACTTTAACAAATCATTTGTACTCATAGAATCTACCATAACAAATGAAAAAGCCCCCAGTTTAAATTCATGTGTTAGAATATCTTCCCCCTTAATGGTTTCAATATCTTCTGGTAAATAAACTAGAATATCATAATTTACCTTTGTTTTTATAAACCCAATTGCAGCGGGTATTAATAAAAATAAAGATAAAATAACAATAAATACACCATGCTTCGTAATATATTCAGAAATTTTTTTCATGCAAACACCTCCATGTCAATGTATTATATTCATATTGTAAAAATTATGCATTAACAAAAAATATAAGTTGTATGATATCCAACATTTTTTATTTTTTGTATCGTTAAATAATAAACATTTGTTGTTTATCTTCTCTTTTGTTTAAATACTAGTATAATAATAAATGGTGGTGCAAATGAAAGAGCATGGAAAAAAAGATTTAAGAATTATAAAAACAACTAAAAATTTATATGAAGCACTTTTATATTTAATGGAATATAAGACATTTGAAGAAATTAAAATTTGTGATATATGTGAAAAAGCTATGATCAATCGTTCTACCTTTTATGCACATTTTGAAGATAAATATGATCTTCTTTCTTCTTTAATTAAAGATTTAAAAGAAAAATTAAAAAATGAATTAGAAAAAAATAAGAATATTTCTAATTCAAAAGAATATTATATAGAATTATTAAAGCTTCTTCTAGATCATCTAGAAAATGAAAAAGATATTTATGCTCCTATTATGATTCACAATAAAAATAGCATCGCTATGGACATGGTATATGATGCTTTAAGCGAAGACATCTACAATCGGATTGAAAAAACAAAACAAAAAGAAAATACAATTCCAAGTTCTTTTATTACTAGTTTTTATCTTGGCGCCATATTTAATATAGGAATGGATTTTATTCGTCTTCACAAATATACAAAGGAAGAAATAATTTCTTATTTAGATCTTTTGATATCACAAAATACACATGATACATTATAAAAAAGTACAATTAATAATAAGAAAAAAAGCGAAACGTAAATATGCACAATAAAACTGTATAATTAAATACTGAATAAATAGCCTATTATTTGACATAGATGATAAAATTATTAGGACACATATTAATAATAAAAAAAATACTATCTATGAACTGAACCCCAAAAGTTGGACAGTTTATAAATAGTTTCTAATTAGAGGATTGTAACCTGTAATTCATAGGAGACAGTCCTTTTAATTTTACTTTAATTCTATCATTGTTATAATAATTAATATAGTCATCCATTGCTGAAATCAATTCATCTAGTGTTTTATATTTATCTTCTTGGTCATAAAACAAAGTCCAAAGAAATTTTCCATCATTCCGTTATCCATACTATTTCCTTTTCTAGACATGCTTTGTTTTATACCTTTATTCTTTAATCTTTATTGATATGATTCATGTTGATATTGCCAACCTTGATCAGAGTGTAAGATTAATCCTTCTAGATTTTTATCTTCAAATGCTTTATTAAGCATATCATTTATTTGTTCTAAATTAGATGATTTAGAAGTATTATAAGATATTACTTCTCCATTATATCCATCTAGTATTGGTGAAAGATAAATCTTTTCTCCACGGAGGTTAAATTCAGTTACATCTGTATACCATTTTTCATTTGGCTTATCTGAGTTAAAATCTGGTTCAATTAAATTGTCAGTAATTTTACCAACATTTCCCTTATAAGAAGAATATTGTCTTTTATCTCTTTTTAGGGGTTTTAACCCTAATTTAACCATTATTCTATACACTTTTTATGATTCACATTAAAACCTTGATTTCTTAGTTCTAATGTTATTCTACGATAACCATATCTTTCTTTATTATTAATAAATATTTCTTTTACCTTGTCTATTATTTCTTTGGATTTATGTCAAGAATTTAGACACGAATTTCTTTAGTAAATTAAAATTTAAGCTGCAGCTAAATTGACAATATAGTCGTTGTATTTTTGATTTAGAGTAATATACTAACACCAAGTTTATATCAGATAACGACATTGAATCCATACTTCTTGTTGGAGTAGAATTAATTTCATTAACTATTTTCTCATATTCACTTTGTCTTTCTAATCTAGTTTTTTCCATTTCCATATTCATTTTAGCTTCTCTTAATTTTTCTTTTAAATCTGAATCTAAATTCATTTGTTCTATATCATTTACTACTTGAGAATCATTTCTTATTTGATCTAAGTTTCTTCTTGATAACTATCTAATCCCATATTATTGCACCTCTTATCTTAACATACTATTTGATATCCCTGGAATATTTTTTGTTTCTTCTAATTTGAATAATTCTGAGCCAAATAATTGTTTTAATTCTTGATTATCATATTTAATTAATTCATGTGTCATTGTATCATACAAATATTGTATTGTATCTTCTGGAACATTTATTATATCATTTGTATTAACTGAAAAAATTACTACTGGGTATTGATTAATACCATCATTTTTTCCTACATAATTAATTGAAACATTCCATTGAAGTTCACTTTGTGAAAAATACTTATGTTTTAAATTAGTAATATAAGAAATAAAATCAACACCTTGAGCATTCATATTTATTATATCATTAAAAAGTTGTTTCAATCTTTCAGTTAGTGGTAATTCAATAACCTCATCATTATACTTTTTAAAATCCTTATTTTTTTCAAAACCACTATAGACATTTTCTAATGCAGATTCAAAAACAAATTTATCAACTTCATTTATATTTTTACACTTTAAACCATTTAATTTATTACCCATCTTTACATTAATAAGGTCACCATTTAAAATTGAGTTTGTAGAATCTGCACTAATAATAAAATTATCAACATTATAATTTATAGTGGCATGATTATCTCTAAAACTATCAGCATACAATTTATCATTTTCGTCAACATCCATCCAGAAAGCTGTACTAACATTGGACTTTATACCTATCTTTTCTAATAACTCTGAATATAATGTCACAAATTCATAACATATTGCATTTGGATTTTGACTAGTAATCTTTTGCAAATTAGAAAAATCTTCGTGTTGCTGGATAAATTGTTTACTATTAACATAGTATGAACTATCATATGAGAGAATTTGACATAATTTAATATAAAGGTATATGCATTGTTCTAATTTTGTATAATCACTTGGTATTGAATTAAAAATTTCATTTTTTAATTCATTATTCATTAATTCTTTTTCAGAAAGTGGATTATTTTTTTCTCTTTTTATAATTTCATTTTCTTTTTCACTAACAAATTCTTCTGTTATATATTTTTTTAATGTTTCTTTAACTTTATCATCAATTAATCTATCTTCCATAAAAGAATTATTTTCAGATAATAAGACATATGCTACCTCTCTTTGGGAAAGTGAAAGATTTCCACTAAATAAACTATTTATAAAATTATCATCTAAGTTTTTTACTTTTAATTGTCTTATTTTATCTATTGTATATCCTTGGACTTATGTCAAGTTTTTAGACACAAATTTCTTTAGTAAATTAAAATTTAAG
>CANPPW010000007.1 GCA_947576095.1 uncultured Mycoplasmatota bacterium
TGATTCACTTTTTTTATATAGAAATGTTTCACATCTATTGTAACTCTACATTTTTTAAGATATTCCAAGCATAAATTTGTACAATATCATTTTCCATATAAATTTTTCCACCTACTAATCATATATTTAAAAAAATACAAGGTACTCCATATATCATAGTATATCATATTTGATTAATGTTGGGTGTAAAATTTGATATACTTTTATGAACAAAAAAATATATTTCTAATTTAAAATCTATTTTTATTTATTCCTAAACTGATATTTTTTATCAATTGACACATCTATCATTTTACTATTTTGGGAACTCCTATCATTACCTTCTACTTCATAAATTTCAGAAATCCCAAAACTATAATTATTTTTTTGAATATTATAAAAATCTCTTAACATTTTTAATTCTTTTACTGTTAAATCATTTCTATGATAATAGGTCTTATAAAAAAAAGTATCTGCACCTTCCAGTGCAGATTTAAGGGGCGGTTAGAGTATCTTTTATACCACTAATTAATATGACTGTTATCTCTCTACTAAAGTAATTCCTAAATTGTTATTTTGCCAAATCTTATTTATAATCCAAAATAGTAAAACCTAATTAATATAAATTACATGAAAATGAATAATTACATTTTAGAATTTACTTTTTCTTTAACTTGTTCTATCATCATCTAATCTCCTTAAAGCCATTTGGACTCCATAACCAAAGTGGTGTATGAATATCAATAGGTTTGTATTTTGTATTTTTCAACAATTGTTGCCACTTATCTATAACGATTTGTTGTACATTGCTCGAATTAAACTCATTATCTGTAATTAAACCCAATTTGTGTGTTGCTTTGCACACATGAGTATCCGAAGCAACGGTTAAATTTTCAATATCCTTATACGATTGTGCTTTTAAAATACTTTTAGGAGTATATTTTTTGTCCAGCCAGCACTGAAAACTTACTCCCGCAAGGTTTTCTATTATGGGAAAACCCATGCCCTGTTTATTTTTAAGTAAGTCTAGTAGCATTTATTTTTATTTCTAACTCTTTAATTTTTTTTTAAAACTTTTGAATTTAACTCCATAATAGAATTATCCATTTGCTTAAATTGTTCTCTAATTTTTTTACCTGACAAAGTAGAAATATCTATTTTTATTACTTGATCTCTTAATTCTGAATTTATTTTTTCACGTTCAATCGAATCATAGTTAAACTCTTTTTTAAAAAATTTATAGGCATTAAAAGGTAGAATTTCATTAAATTGGCTTTGACTAATAGAAACACTTATATCATTTCCTAAACATAGCAAATCATAAACTCGATTATATAATTCTTCTTCAGATGAAAAATCACTATTCCTAAAAAAATAAAGTCTTTTACTATCTTCAAAAAATTTTAAACATTGATTATGAATATCATAAAGCCATACTTTTTTACTATTTGTTATATATAATGATATTTCTTTGATTGTAGATATTAGTGAAATAACTAAACCTGTTATCAATCCAGCAAACACATTAGAACATATAGAAAAAATTAAATTATCATTTTTATAATAAATTGATACTATCAAAAATATAAAAGAAAGAATTAATATGATAAATAAAATCCAAATATGAGGAAGTTTAAAATAAATTCGTAAAAATCTTCCAATTTTCTTTTTCATAGAATCGAATATTAGTTTATTATATTTAACAACTTTTGCTTTTTTCTTATCTTCTAAATAAGTCATTATTTCACTCCTTGCTTTTGGTATTTTAAATTTTTATGTATTGTTAATACACTGTTATTGACAAACATTAATTTATTTACTATATTAAATATGTAAAAGCAATTAGGTTTGCTTGGGATTCGTGGTATCACGGATGGTAGAAACTGAGAATAATCTCAGTTTTTATTTTTTACTTATTATTTTATCAACTTTATTTTTAAGTGCATCACATACTTCTTTATCTTCTAGAATATTAATACTAAAAGTTCTATTACCAGCATGATTTATGGATGCTCCACAATGATAAATCTCGTTATTATCAATTATAAAATAACGATCATGAAATGCGTTACTATATTTAATAGTTAAATTATTATACTGATTATTATATTTTTTAATATCCATATTCGTAAGTAATCCATTTTGTTTTGTGATAACTATAACATTTACACTTAATTTCTTTATCATATCTAAAGTGGTAGTATCTGCATAACCATCAACAATTATTAACTCTTTTTTTGCTTTTCTAAATATTTCACTTATTTTAGAATAAGCATCATATATTTGACCTTCAAAAAATAAATGATTACTTTTTTCTTTGAATTTTGATAATGTTTCTTCTAGTAAATCTATTCTTTTTGAATCTTTTAATACTAATTCATTTATATATGTTTGCTCTAATAAAGTTTTAGATATATACCTCTTCATTATTACAAAGGCACGCATAATATCTATACTAACTGAAGATGCAACACCTGTTCTAAGAACACTTGCAAGCATAGCAACACCTTGTTCAGTGAAAACATATGGCAATTTTCTAACACCACCATATTCATTTAAACTTGAAGTCCCAAATTGGGACTTCAAGTTTAAATATTCTTCTTTTGTTAATTGAAAATAAAAATCTTCTGGAAATCTATCTAAATGGCGATTAACTGCTTGATTTATGGTTTTAGTCCCATTAGCACATTCATAAAGTCTTGCTAAATCAGAATCAAGCATAACTTGTACACCACGAACTTCATAAATTAAATTTTCTACCCTTTCAGTTTTATTTTCTTTTACAATAATCTAAATCAATCCAATCGAATGCTGTTGTGGATAAACACCCTTTATATTCTTAATTTTACTTAAATGATTAGCATTAATATCCCAATTATACCAATCTGGATCTACTACTAATATTTTCTCTTCTTCATCTGTTAAATATGGTGCTTTATCTAAATCAAAAGTATCTTCTAAAAAGATAATCTCTCCAACTTGACTTAATTATTGAATTTGTTTTTCTGTAAAACTATTTTTTGTATATGTTATATATAATTTCATTTTATTTCCGCCATCAATATTTCAGCATATTTATCTGAACCTTCCCAAACTATAACTGAATATAGATTATTTATATCTTTTAATTCATTAATAATATAGATTGCTATGTTTTCTACTGTAGCTCTAGTTCCAATTACATCATCTATATAAGTTTTATCCAATTTACTTATGACAGAATCAATTTTAGGATTAATTTCATGAAAATCTAAATTACCAACCATATTGTTAATTAATTTATCCATAAAATTAATTTCAATTTTAAATGTATGCCCATGAATATGTTTTCCGTGAGCAGAATCAATATTTCTAATTACGCAAAGTCTTGCCATCCTTATTCTCCCCTCATTTTTAACATTTCCAATGTTTTTACATATATTTCAGATAACTCATTTACTCCATCTTCATCACTTATATGTCCTTTATTACTTACTATAATAGTTTTTGCATTTAATAATTCTTCAAATCTTTCTTTTTGTTCTAAAGATACAAAATAATCATTATCTGAAAAAATACAGTTAATATTATCAGTAATACTTTTAATTTTATCAAAATTTATTTCTGTATGAATCCATGGGTAAGCTGTATTATATGAATCTTCATCTTCTATTGCTTTAGGAAGTAAATCTAACCATGGAGCAACAAATAGAATACCACCTATTTTATCAATATTTTTTGTTTCTAAATATCTTAATATTGTTTGACATCCAATACTATGTCCAACGAAATAAGTACTTTCATCTAAAATATCTACTTGTTTATCCAATTCAGATACCCATTCTTCTATCTTAGGATTTTCAATATTAGGCATATTAAATCTTATTACTTTATTATTCTCATCACTGATTTTTTCATCTAACCATGGATACCATCCATCATCTTTTGTTCCATCCCAACAATGAACCATAAAAATTTTATTCATGAGTATCCTCCTTTAAAATCGTATCAATTAATTCCATAGTTGCAACATTTTCCGAATCATAATTATCATTATTAACAAATTCATCCATTTCACCAATGTAACCATGTAAGTATAAATCTTGTAATCCACCTGATGCACTTGTTAAATAAGGTTTTATTACATTTTCTTCTTCATCTATTGTTTGCCAACGATTGCTTATTGTAATATTTTGATCTAAGTGATAATGGATTTCTCTTACACTATCATTATAAACATATCCATTTTCACCAGTTATTGTAATTCTTTCCCTTTTGCCTTTCCATGAAGTTAATCCTACAAAATTAATATTTCCAATAACACCATTTTTAAATTTTATCAGTGACATTAAACTAACATTATTATCAATAGAATTAGAGTAAGTTTTCACTTCTTCTACTTCACCAAATAACCATAGCAAAATATTAATAAAATGAATTCCGCCTTTTTTAAGAAAAATTTCATTTGTCCATCCTGCTCTACCAGATGTAATATAAAACTCTGCATTAAATTGTTTTACTTTACCAAATTCAGGCTTATTTATTATTTCTTTCATTTTTTGATAACAAGGACTATATCTTTTCATGAACCCAACCATAACTTTACAATTATTTTTTTCAGCAAGTTCTTCAAGTTCTTTAGCTTCGTTTACATTCATCCCCATTGGCTTTTCAACAAAAAGTTTTTCTATACCAAAGCTTAGACAATACTTTGCTATTTCATATTGCTTTTCTGCTGTCTTGCATAATACTACTATTTCAGGCTTTTCACTTTCCAACATACTTTTATAATTAGAATAACTTTTTATTCCATCAAAAGTATCTTCATCTTTTAAATATTCACTAGCAATTGCAGATATCGATACACCTATCTCTTTTAAAGAAGGAATAATATTCTGAGTTGTATGAACTCCATTACCAATTACACATATTTTTTTCATTCTTTATCATCTCTCTTTCTTATATTTTGTAATTGTTTTTCTAAATCTTTTATTCTATTTTTTTCTTCATCCATCTCCATTTTTTTAGTTAGTATCTCTTCAATTCCCATTTTAAGTACTAAAAACATGTTACTACATTCTTCTTCTGTTAAATTATGCACTCCGTCACTTATTTTAGTATAAATAGTGTTAAAACCCTGATTAAACATTATAGAAGGTAAATATGGTTTTAAAATTTTAATTTTATCTTCCATTCTTTCTTTTTTGAAAGTATCAAAATCTATTTGTATATTTTCAATATTTTCTTTAAATACATCTATTAAAGTTTTTTCAAATATTCGTCGTAAATAAATTAACGCACCTATATAAGTACTAAAACTATATAAAGAACAAGCACTTTTGTAATATTCAGCATACTCTTTTCCAAGTATCTTTAAAAATTTCTTGTTATTAATGTTTTCATTCAAGTCATAAATGGAGGGATTTTGTCCTATCTTCATTATTGTTTCATTATCTATTTTCATAAAGTGAATAATCATTTTATGTTGGCAGTCTGCCATTGCATGAAAAGTAAAGAAATCAATCGTTAGAAATACACTTTCCAAACTGTCATGTGGTATATATGTAGAACTAGTTGTTAAAGATCCTGGAGAACATTCTGCAAGCAAACTATTCATTGCTATAGCCGAATTATTGAAGGAAAATATTCTACGTGAATTACATTCTTTACAATAGCATTCTATTCTAATATCATTACATGGAAAAAAATTATACGCTTTCATTTTTTTATCTATATGTATCTTTTTATATAAAGGTTCTAACAACATTTTTTCCGTTATAAAATCATTTTTAGCAATACTAGGGTCAAAATCATGTTTCTTTTTAAATTCCATTTCACTATAATTATAACTTTCTTTTAAATTCATTATTTTTCATCTCCTTCTATAAGTCCTTTGGTAATTTACCATAATCATATTTTTTAGCAACATCTTCTAAATCTTTTAACGATTCTTTAATATCCTCTATTGCTTGATCTAATGTATAATTTAACCCTCTATTATCTCTTATCAGTTCTAATTTATATGCTACTCTATCTAAGTTTTCCATTACATGTCTAGTTATTTCCCTTTTATTACTATCCCAATCTAAAATATCGTATTTAAAAACTCTTGCTTCTTTAATAATATTTTTTAAATCTCTAGAAGATTTATTTTTAAATTCATCATTGGAAAACCAATTTGTTAAAGCATCATATCCTGCTGCTTTTAATAATTGCTCTAAAGATTAAAAGAAACATTAGAGAGAAACTAACCAAACAAGGCTATATGGTTCCAAAGCATGTAGTACCTATGAAAGAAGTTGTAGATTATTTAGATATTAATATTAATTATTTAGAATCTAGAATTAAGAAAGGATAGCGATATGAAACTAATTGAAGAATTAGATACAAGCACAAAAAAAGACATCATAATCAAAGGATTAATCAGGTCTAAAGGTGTTTATTTACTTGTATCAAAACCTAAAGTAGGAAAGTCTATGTTGGCACTGCAACTTTCCTACTGTATAACCAATGGATTACCATTTCTAGGACACAAAGTAATTCCATCACCTGTCTTATATATTAGCACAGAATCCGATTTTGGTCAATTACAGGACCGCTATAGAACACTAGGTCTAACTCCAAAAAAGGATTCTTTATTTATAATAGATAGAGATGGAAAACCTAATATAAGCATACTTGATCATAAAGAGGAAATTGCTGATTTTGCTAGTGATAAAACAACAAACAAATTAGTAATTATTGATATGCTTAAAGATATGGATGCTATTCATTATCAAAAATGGAGAACTGAAATGATGAAAGCAAATATTTCAAATAGTTATAAAAATGAAATTCAAAAATTTTTAAAGATAGTTATCAATTGGGCTGTTAAAACTTATGGATTCAATATGAATAAGTTTTATGGTCGAATGGAACCTTTTTCTTCAGCAAGTGATATAAAGAAAGAAATGGATTTTTATACTTTAGAAGAGTTTAATCAATTTATATCTTCTGCACCAAATTTACAAATTAAATGTCTGTATGAAACTCTGTATTATTGTGGACTTCGTAGAGGTGAAGCAAGAGGATTACAATGGAAAGATGTTAATTGGATTGATAAGAGATTATCAGTTACCAAACAAGCTGTAACAAATGGCTCTGAATCCTCTACTATCTATGAACTTACAAAACCTAAAACTGAAAAAAGTAACAGGATTTTACCCATTGCTGAAATACTCTTTATAGATTTAAAACAATTATATGAAGAACAAAAACAGTTTGCTGATTTTAATGATAATTGGTTTATCTTTGGAGGATTTATTCCTATTACTTTTTATCAGATGAGACACAAAAATATAGAAATAGCAAAAGATGCAAATATAAAAAGAATAAGGCTACATGACTTTAGGCACAGTTGTGCATCCTTACTCATAAACAATAATGCAAACATTGCAGTTGTATCACAATTTTTAGGACATGCTTCTATCGAAGAAACACTTGATACTTATACGCATATGTTCAAAGATAAACTTTATGATGCGGTAAATACTATAAATAAACTAACTTATCCTGCACCTTCAATATAGGATTTTGGTAGTTGATTGGTAGTTGAAAGCAATAGTTTATAAAATAATAATTTTAGAAACCCCTGTAAATTCAAGCAAAAACAAAAAGTGAGCCAGCTTTCGCTGACTCTTCAGGGGGTTTTGGTTGAGTTCTCTTAAATTAATCATTAAGAGCCTCTGCGTGATATCTATCACGCTATTATAAGTATAGGTGATTTCTTTATAAAAGTCAACCTATTATAATAGCTAACTTTCTATGTTTAGAACAGGTTCCAATATTTTTTTTACACATTCATGGTCTTCATTATCCTTTAAAAATAATGCACTATCTTCTTTAGCCTTTAATAAAATTGAAAAATCCCTTTTAATATCTGCTATCATAAATTTCATATCACCACTTTGTTTAGTTCCAAATAAATCCCCACTACCTCTTAAACGAAAATCCTCTTCACTAATCTTAAAACCATCATCTTCTCTTTCCATAACTTCTAATCTTTCAATTTCACTATTACTAATTAAAAAACAATAAGACTGTAAATCATTTCGCCCTACTCTGCCGCGCAATTGATGAAGTGTCGAAAGTCCAAAACGAAATGCATCAAAAATAACAATCATTGTAGCATTTGGAACATCTATACCAACTTCTATCACTGTTGTACTAATCAAAATTTGTATATTATTTTCGGAGAACCTCTTCATTACCTCTCCTTTTTCTTCCTTTTTCAACTTACCATGTAATACCGAAATATTATACTGTTTTCCAAATGCTCGATTCATCTTTTCATAAAGTTGCTTTACATTTTCTAAATCCATATTTTCACTTTCTTCAATTAAGGGAGCAATAACATAAATTTGATGCCCACTTTGAAGTTGTTCATACATACTTTGCAACACATCTTTTATTTGTGAATCTTTTTTCACCTTAGTAATAATTTTTTTTCTGCCATGAGGTCTCGTTTTAATATTGGAAATATCCATATCCCCATAAAGCGCTAAAGCATAAGTTCTCGGAATGGGTGTAGCACTCATATATAAAATATCTGGAAGATATCCTTTATTTTTCAAATTGCTTCTTTGTCTTACCCCAAATCTATGCTGCTCATCGGTAACGACCAATCCTAAATTATTATATACCAGTTTTTCACTAATCAAGGCATGCGTTCCTATAACTATATCAATTTTACCAGTTCTAATTCCATCATAGATTTCCCTTTTTTCTTTCATACACGTCTTTCCTGTTAACAAAGAAATTGATATATTAAATTCTTTCATAAGAGAAAGTAAATTTGTATAATGTTGCTCTGCAAGTATTTCAGTAGGAGCCATTAAAGCACTTTGGTATCCTCCTAAATAATTCATATACATAGAAACAATTGCAACAATTGTTTTTCCACTACCAACATCCCCTTGCAAAAGGCGATTCATTCTTTTAGAACAACTTAAATCATTATAAATAGTTTGTATACTCTGATATTGATCTTCTGTAAGTCTAAATGGCAAACTATCAATAAATTGTTTAACCTTAAATTCCTCGATTTTTCTCTCCAATCCTTCTTTCATAGTTTGATTGTTTTTTAAATATTCCATACGTATCATAAAAATAAATAATTCTTCATACTTTGTTCGAAGTCTGGCTCTCTTTAAATTAGAAAGTGATGAAGGTCTGTGCAACTCTAAAATTGATTCCCTCTTTGATAAAAATTTATATTTTTCCCGATATTCTAAAGGAATATAATCTTCAACAGTACTATCTAAAAGTAAAGATTTATGAATAACTGACTCAAGCTTCTTACTACTCAACCCATAAACAGTATGATAAACAGCCTCAATTTTTACTTCATCAGATAACTTAGAAAATCGTATATCATTTGCTGTAATAGTATTATGTCTTTTATCATATTTACCAAAAATAGTAATTTCTGTCCCTACCGATAATCTTGACTTTAGAAAAGCCCTATTGAAGATAATAATATGAACAAGACTATTATTCGTTCTTAAAATAAAATTCATTTTATTAAGTTTCTTATGAATAAAAAAAACATTAGGAAGTGATTCCACTACTCCATCTACAATAACTTTACCATCAGATTCTACATCTAATAAATTTGTTCTTTGCAAAATATTATACCGAAAAGGATAAAAAGTTACTAAATCTTCTATAGTGAAAATCCCCAACTTTTCAAGTAATTCTGTAGTATGGGTTCCAACTCCTTTTAAATTTTCTAAATGATTCAATTAGTCACCTTCTATCTAATTATTCCATTATAACGAACTTTAGTTCGTCTGTCAATACAGTAAATATTTTTTATAAAAATTTAAAAAAAGCTTGACAAAACAAGCTTCTTAGGTTAGTATATACAGTACCAATTCGGAATTAGGCGAATTGGTGCTAGTATCACACTAGCCAACCCCTTTTTATTCTTTTATTGAACAGTTTCTCAGGGGGACTGTTCTTTTTGTTTACAAAAAACTATTAGAAAGTAATTTCAACATTTTTATCATTGATTTCTTCTGTTTCTTTATTTTCCAAGCTTTGATAATATCGATATTTTTTAATAGCTTGCTCCTTGTTTTCTTTTAATAATCGCTTAGCCTCTTCTGGGTTTACTTTTTTTAAATTAGAATACCTTGTCTCACCACTTAGAAATTCGTCATATAAATCAAAATTTATATTTTTACTATAAAGAGTAAATTTTTTCGTTTCAGGATGATAACTAAAAGTAGGAAAATAACCACATTTTGTTGCTAATTTTTCTTCTTCTATAGTATAGGACATTCCCTTTTTGATTCCATGTGAAATACAAGGTGAATATGCTATTAAGATAGATGGCCCATGATAAGATGCTGCCTCTTTCATAATTTTTATCGTTTGTACAAAATTAGATCCCAAACAGATTTGTCCTACATATACATGGGGATAACACATAGCAATGCGGGCTAGATCTTTCTTTTGTGTTACCTTCCCATTTGATGCAAAAGATGCAAGTGAACCAGTATGAGTAGCTTTTGATGCTTGGCCTCCTGTATTAGAATATACTTCTGAATCTAAAACCAAAATATTTATATCCTCTTTAGAAGATAAAATCTGATCAATTCCACTAAATCCAATATCGTATGCCCATCCATCTCCACCAACAACATATATCATTCGTGCCACAATATAATCTTTTATCTCATTTAACTGCTTAGGTGCGGTTTGATAATCTATATTTTCATAAACTTCTTTTGTAATGGTATAATCTTGTCTATTTTTCAGCCACTTTTCAAATAAAACATGATTGGGGTTATCCATATTCTGTCTCATAATTTTCTCTATGCGATCTCTCATAACTAAATTTCCTATAAGAATACCATACCCATACTCTGCATTATCTTCAAACAGAGAACTTGCCCAAGGAATACTATAAGGAAGTGAAGAAGCACTTCCACCATAAATAGAAGAACAACCTGTAGCATTCGCAATCATTAATTTTTCTCCATGAAGTTGTGTTAAAAGTTTAATATAAGGTGTCTCCCCACAGCCTGCACAAGCTCCACAAAACTCAAAATGACAAGGTTCAAACTGACTTCCCTTAACTGTATCGCTTGGAAATAAATGTTTGTTTTTGATATTTTTATTTAAATAATCAAATCTTTTTTGTTCATTTTCTCTTATTTGCTCAGATATCTTAGCTGAGGTAAGTGCCTTTATCATTCTAAGTCCTGGACACGTATTTATACATAATCCACATCCTGTACAATCTAATATAGAAATACCCATTGTAAAATAATACCCTTCTTTTCCAATCGCTTTTTTACATGAGTCTTTTACATATGAAGGAGCTTTTTGATATTCAGCTTCTGTTAACAAATAAGGCCTGATTACTCCATGTGGACATACAAGGGAACACTGATTACATTCTATACAATTTTCTTTAATATACTTAGGAACAATCTGACTCATTCCTTTTTTTTCTAAACGACTTGTAGCAGGTTCAAATCTTCCATCTATATATTTAGCAAAAGCAGATACAGGTAACTCTCCACCTTTGCGTACCATCAACGCTTTTGGAACATTTATCACCTTAGGTTCCTCTTCAACTAAAAGAACACTATCAGATAATCGAATCTGATTTAAATATTGTGGTGCAGCCTCGATAGCTAAAAGATTTGCATTTACAATATCTTCCCCTTTTTTTTCAAACCTTTTTGTAACTACTTTCTTTAATTTTTCTTTGGCAAGTGTATAATCTATTAACTGTGTTATTTTTAAAATAGCACTCTCCATAATCGTACTCATTCGATTTCCTAATCCCACTTTACGGGCCAGTTCATAAGCATTAATGATATAAAACTGTATATTTTTACTTTTTAATATAAACTTGGTATTATCATTCAAATCTCTTTCAATTTCCTCTTTTGTTTTCGCTGTATTTAAAATAAAAATTCCGTTTTCTTGAATACCTTTTAATACATTAAATTCATGCATATAACTATCTTTTGTAACAACAACCACCCTAGGTGTATCTACATAGTATGTTTTTCGAATTGGCGTATTAGAAAAACGTAAGTGAGAAACTGTCACTCCACCCGATTTTTTAGAATCATATTCAAAATATCCTTGTACATATTGATTGGTATAATCCCCTATTAATTGAATAATCGATTTAGATGCAGAAACCATTCCATCACTACCATATCCATAAAATAGAAAATCGTCAGTACCTCCTATTTTAAAGCCTTTGTCAATAGAAAGACTATAATGTGTTACATCATCTTCAATACCAATTGTAAAATTATGAAAAGGTTTATCTAACATATCATACACAGCTTTTATCATAGCAGGAGTTGTATTTTTAGAAGAAAGTCCATACCTTCCTCCTACTACCTTTATTTTTTTTGAAGAAAGAATACTTACCACATCTAAATAAAGGGGCTCTCCTACACTACCATGTTCTTTTGTACGATCTAAAACTGCTATTTTTTGCACGGTGCTAGGTAATTCTTTTAAAAAGTATTTACTACTAAATGGTCGATATAAATGAACTTCAATAAGGCCTAATTTTTCCCCGCTTTTACTTAATGTATCGATAGTCTCTTTAATGGTCTCACAAATAGAACCCATTGCTACAATTACTTTTTTGGCGGCTTTATGACCATAATAATTAAAAGGTCTATAATCCAGTCTACTTCTTGTATTTATTTTTTTCATATAACGATTTACTAAATCAGGAATTTTCTCATAATATGGATTTTTTGCTTCCATTGCCTGAAAATAGATATCATCATTTTGTGCGGTTCCTCTAATATCTGGCTTTAATGGATTCATAGCTTTATTTCGAAACTTTTGCAACGCCTTTTTATCAATCAATTTTTCATAATCTTCCTTTTCTAATACTTTAATTTTATTAATTTCATGACTTGTACGAAATCCATCAAAAAAATGTAGAAATGGGATAGAGGATTGAATCGCTACTAAGTGTGCTACCGCTGAAAGATAAGCTGCATCCTGAACAGAAGAGGAACATAACATAGCAAAACCTGTACTCCTTGCAGCATAAATATCCTGATGATCTCCCAAAATACTTAAAGCATGTGTCGATAATGATCTAGCCGCAACATGCATTGTAAGTGGAAGCATCTCACCTGCGATTTTGTACATGTTAGGAATCATTAGCAAAAGTCCTTGACTTGCGGTATATGTACTTGTTAAAAGGCCAGCTACTAAAGAACCATGTACCATACCTGCAGCACCTGCTTCGCTTTGCATCTCTACAACCTTTACTGCATCTCCAAAAATATTTTCCCTTTTTTGCTGACTCCATTCATCAATATGTTCTGCCATAGGACTTGATGGAGTAATAGGATAAATGCCTGCAACTTCTGTAAAAAAGTAAGAAGTATAACTACAAGCTTCATTTCCATCCACAGTTATTGTTTTTCTCATACACATCCTCTTTTCTACTCTTATTTTATTATAACATAGGTAAAAATATTTCTGACAAAAAATTAATTGAACTTTAGGTATTTTCTTTTTATTCATAATCAATATTTTTTATGAAAAGTTTCTATAGATGCTTAATTTCTTATAGTTAAAATTGTAATATAAATAATTCATATATATAGTTTATATTGAAAAAAATGATATAATTAAAATAGAAAGGAAAAGATTGTATGAAAAAAGAAATTAAAAATTTTGAAAAAATTATAGGAATTGTTTTAATAATTTTAACTGCTATTAGTTTAATTATCAATACATTACAATTTACAAACCAAATTTATAGTTGGAATTATAACACAGAAAGACTAAATAATTTATTAATTAGTAACCCTTTTGGAATTTTGTTATGGTTCGATAATATTTTAATATATATTTGTAGTATATTATATATTGTAAGTGCTATTAAATCTAAAAAGGATATATTAATTAAAATAAGCTTTTCTCTATTTTCCATTTTAACAACAATAGTTGTAACAACACTTTTAATAAATGTTGTTGCTAGTATATTTGGTATATTTTAAAATCTAGAATATAAAGTATTGACAAATAAATTACGTTATTTGTCTTTTTTTAATAAACATGTATGATAGCATATTTTCTATTCAAAAAATACATATAAATTTCTATACAAAAAAAGATAATTTTACTTATCTCTTAATTTGACATTACATTTTTCTTTAACTCCATCTATAATTTTATAAAATATTTCAGTTACTTCCTTTTCTTCTAATGTTCGATTTTGACCATTAAAAGTTAAGGCATAGGCTATAGACTTTTCATCTTTTCCTATTTTATCTCCTTCATAAATATCAAATACCTGTATATCCATAAGAAGCCTTCCACCAATTTTACCAATCACCATCTCTATCTGTTTACTTGGCATATTCCTAGGCATAATAAATGCTACATCCTTATGTACCGATGGATATTTTGAAACTTCCTTATATTTTAATAATTTCGTCTTTGACATAAGTGCATTCATTGAAATTTCAAACATATATACATCTTCTTTATTTGTTTTAGGATGAATACGTCCTAAAATTCCAATCGGTTTACGATCTAATAAAATAGACGCACACATCCCAGGATGAAAATCAGTTGCCTCACTTCTTTCAAAACTATATCGATTTTTAAATCCCATATAATCTAAAAGATTTTCTAAAATACCTTTAACAAGATAAAAATCTACAGAAACTCCTTCTGTCCATCCATTTGTCATATAAGTACCTGAAAGTAAACCACATATTTTACTTTCTTCTTGATACTCTTTATCATAGGTTTTACTAATTTCATACAAAAATATATCTTTTACTTTTCTAGATTTATTATACTGATATACCTGATAAATAGATGGCAGTAGGGATGTTCTTACAACTGATTTATCTAAACTCATTGGGTTGGGTAATACTACATTTTGTTTGTTCTCATATGAAAATGTATGACTCATTTCTTCAGAAATGAGTGTATATGTTTTTGTTTCTGTAAGGCCTAAACTTCGTAATCGTTTAGAAATAATCTTTCTATATTTTACATCTCCTATATATCTTCCTTCACGAACGTTCGTTTTAGGTAAAGTCGAGATTAAATTATGATACCCATATAATCTTGCAATCTCTTCTGCAATGTCATTGATATAAGGTTCAATATCAAGTCTTCTTGGAGGAATTGTTACAATAAATTTATCACCATTTCGCTTATACGGAAAATCTAATCTTTCAAGTTCCACTTCCATATCTTCTTCACAAATCGTAATTCCTAACATCTTGTTTATCTCTTGTGGTGTAAATTCTACTATTTTTTGTGTTTTATCAATTTTATCATAACGAATAATTCCTGTTAATACCTTAGCATTAGCATACTTTTTTAATAGATAACAAGCCCTTTTCATAGCTTTTTCTGTATATTCATAACTAAGACCTTTCCCATATCGGATAGAAGCCTCACTTTTAAGTCCTAATCTAGAAGCTGTATAGCGAATACTAGTAGGAGCAAATATTGCACTTTCAATTAAAATTGTCTTGGTATGCTCATCTACTTCTGTATTCGCTCCCCCCATAACACCTGCTACACAAACAGGATTCTTTCCATCCGTAATAACAATATCCTCTTTTGTAAGCTTTCTTTCTTTCCCATCTAATGTAATGATATTTTCTCCTTCTTTAGCATCTCTTACCAAAATATGATCTCCTAATTTATCTTTATCAAAAAAATGAAGAGGTTGACCATACTCTAACATTACATAATTAGAAATATCCACAACATTATTAATAGAACGAATTCCTACACTCTTTAGTCTTTTCTGAATAAATTGTGGCGAAGGTCCAATTTCTATATCTGTAACCATTTTAGCTAAATAATAAGGACATTTATCTGTTTCAATATCCAAATGAATATGGGAATCTACTTTTTCATCTATTTCATCAAATAAGTCTTCAGGTAAAGTAACCTTTCGATTCAAAATTGCCGCAAGTTCATAGGCAAATCCAATATGATAATAACAATCATTATTCCTATGTTTATGTACATCTAATTCATATAAAGTATCATCTAATCCTAAATATCTAATAGGATCTTCTCCCACTTTAGCATCTTTACCTAATTCATGAATCCCTTTATGATAGGTTTCCTCTGTTTTTTCTTCCAATCCAAGTTCAAATAAAGCACATAACATCCCTTCTGACTCTACATTTCTGATCTTGCTTTTTTTGATAGTAAAATCATCTTGTAAAACAGCACCTTCCAAAGCAACAATTACTTTCATGCCTTCTCTTACATTAGAGGCACCACAAACAATTTGTTTGATTTGACTTCCAATATCAACTTTACAAACATGTAAATGATCACTATCTGGATGATCTGCTACATGTGTAATTTGTCCAATTATCAAATTTGATATATGATTGGTAATTACACTTTCAACATTAATACCTGCCTTAGTAACCTTTACAGCTAATTCTTTTAAATCTTGATCATTTATATCAATATATTCTCTAACCCATTCTAAATTAATCATTTAAAAAATCCTCCCTTCTATCAAATGTATTGCTTTCCCTTAAATCTGTATTATAAAAGACGCGTAAATCTTTAATATCATATTTAAGCATTGCCATTCTTTCAGCACCAAAACCAAAGGCAAACCCACTCCATTGTTTTGGATCATACCCACTCATTTTTAAAACATTAGGATGCACAATTCCAGCACCAGCGATTGTTATCCAACCTGTATGTTTACAAATATTACATCCATCTTGTTTACAATTAAAACAACTGATATCAACCTCTACAGATGGTTCTGTAAATTGATAATAACTGGGACGAAATCTAGTTTCGATACTAGAACCAAACAGTTTCTTTACAATGACATCTATCGTTCCCTTTAAATCTGATAAACTAATATCATGATCAACAACTAAACCTTCTATTTGCATAAATTGATGAGAATGAGTAGCATCATCATCATCTCTTCGATATGTTTTTCCAGGACAAATCATTCTAATAGGAGTTTTTCCTCCCCCTTTTAACATAGTACGAACTTGTACAGGAGATGTTTGACTACGAAGTAAAATTTCTTCTCCTTCTATATAAAATGTATCTTGTGCATCCCTTGCTGGGTGTCCTTTAGGAATATTTAACATTTCAAAATTATACTTATCTTCTTCTATTTCTGGACCATCTACTACATCATATCCCATAGAGAGAAAAACTTCTTCCACTTCTTCAATTAATTTTTCTAAAATATTTGGGGATCCTATACGAATTTTTGTAGCGGGAAGTGTAATATCAACCTGTTCCTGTTCTAATTTTTGATTTAAAGTTTCCATTTCTAATTGAATACAAAGAGATTCAATTCTATTTTTCATCTCTGTTTTTAAATCATTTATCAATTTTCCAAAGACTTTCTTTTCATCTACGCTTAATTCTTTCATATAATTCATAAGCTCTACTATAGGACCTTTTTTTCCTAAATACATAATCTTTATATCATTTAATTCTTGCAAAGTTTCTACGTTTTCTAATTTTTGATTCATCTCTTCTCTTAATTTTTCTATTTTTTCTTTCATACTATCCTCCTATAACTCTTTATAATTATACTTCTTTTTATATCTTTTTTTATTAAAAAAGTCTACCATATATTCTTCTATTTTGTTTTTTTCCTTACTCTTTAATAATTGATGATCTCCATCTTTTATGATTATAAAGTATTTGGGGCTTTCAACAGTATCAAGCACTACAAAACTGTCAGACACACAGGCAAATAAATCCTTCTGTCCATGAATTAAAAGAAGTGGACACCTGATTTGTGTCAATACATATTTTTTTTCTTTTATCATCTTATAAACCTCACACATTGTACATAAATTCGCTTTTTGTATCATCTTTATCACGCTCTTTTTTCTAGTTGTAAATAAGGTAATAAAAAGTGGTGATAAAAGAACTAACTTTCGAACCATGTTATATTTACTACTCAAATAACATCCTATAATGGCTCCCACACCATGACCTATAATAAAAATTTCATCATAAGATAAACATAAATTTACCAGAAATGTTTCTGATTGTTTTAACCAATCTTTATAACGAATTTTTCGAATGCCCTTTTTTTCATGATCGTTTAATGAAAAGTAATGAACATCAATTTTATAAATATGGTTGATATCCTCTATAAATTCTTTATAATCTGTATAAGAACATCCTAAATCACAAATCAGTAAAATAGCTCTTTTCATAATCATCTTCTCCAATAAAAAAAGCACCCCTATAAGGACGTGCTAAACGTGGTACCACCTTAATTTATAGAAAAATCTATCTCTATACTATAACGCGTTACCGATATATATTTTGTATATACTGCTTAAAAGGTGAATTCATAAATTCTTTTTTATTAGGATCCCACCTACCCTAACTCTCTTTAAAAAAAGATTTTTTATTACTACTCCTTTATAATCGCTTTAAATTTACTATTATTATACGTTTGTTTTTTTGAATTGTCAATTGCTATCATCATCTTGTATTAACCATTAAATTTTCACTTACACTACTTCTTTATTTGGTATATTTTACTTGGAAACGCACTTTCTTGTTTTATGAGTTTTTCAATTTCATTGCAAGATAAAAGCTTACCAGCATTCATAAAATTCATACCATGCTCATTTATCTTATATATATCAGTAGTTAACAAAGAAAAATCATCTACAAATAAGAAGAAAGATTCCAGATGATTACACTTACGATAATCTCCCATAATTTCTAACATTTCTGCTATTTCATATGGATGCATTGCTGTTTGCATCAAACGAATATGACTCCATGCCACATGATTTTGTCTTCTAAAATTTGTAAAAGCAGCTCTTGATAAATCTGATAAAGATGTTTCTATCATAAAATCCCTTTTTATCCTATCGAAATCAATTTTTTGAGTTTCATAAATTCCTTTTATTATTTCCCAATCTTCCATATTATAATTCAAATGTACTTTACAATATCCTGCTAAAAGAGCAAGTTTTGCATCATCATCATCAAATTGTTCTTGATATTTTTGGTAAACAGAAAGAGAAAAACTTCGTTTAGGATTAACTTCTAAAGAAGAAATGTGGCTCTTTTCTAAAGTTTCCATGTAATAATAAGGATCTAAATTATATTGACGACATAAATCCACTAAAAAATCTTCTAAAAACATTACAGGAAGTACCAATTTTATATTATTTCCCTTTTGAATATTCGCTTTTTCAAATAAATATCCTCCTATGATAGTATCTAAATCAACTTGCTCTGGATTTAAACTTACAATAATCTGTTCCATTTTTTAATACACCTCTTTTTTTCATTCTATTATAACAAAAAAAAATGCAAATTAGTATCAAAAATATGAATTTTATAAAAAAAGTTATATAGAAATGAATGAATGAATAATCATACAATTCATATTCTTTATAACTTTCTTATACTTCTTGTATAACAATCAAAATCATAGGTTTGCATTCGGTTTCTTTATACAAATATTTTCCTAATTTATCTCTAACACTTGATTTTATTTTTCCAAAATCTACATAATTAGGTTTTATATTTTCATGAATAATATCTAAAGATATTTTTTCAGATTCTTTAATCAGTTCTGCACTATCCTTTACATAAATGAATCCTCGTGTCAAAATTTCTGGTCCCGCTAATACTTTTTTTGTTGCCCTATCAATCGTTGCACTTACAATAACAATACCACTTTCTGATAAAAGTTCCCTATCTTTAATAACAAGTTCACCTACATCACCAATGGTTTTCCCGTCAATTAAAACATCATCCACTTTTACCTTATCATTGTTTAAAACAAGTTCACTATTTTCAAAAGTAACAACTTCACCATTGAGTCGAAGCAGAATATGATCTTCATCCATACCAAGTCGTAAAGCATTTCTTGCATTTTCAACTTGATGCCTATACTCTCCCATAACAGGGAAATAATATTTGGGTTGCATAAGATCAATCATCATCATTAAATCTTCTCTTGATGCATGATGTCCTAAATATTTTTTTGTTGGAATAATAACTAAATTACAACCAATTTGAGCAATTCGATCAAATATTTTGGTTGCACTTTTCTCCATTCCATCGTAAATAGGAGATGCGAAAACAACAGTATCCCTATCAGAAAGTTTGATAAATTTATCATAACCTTTCATAATTCTTGAAATATTATTAAATAGTTTTTCCCTTTCATCCGAAACAAGTACAATAATTCCTTCATCGTTTACATGATGAATTCCTAGAATACGTGTTTTATCAAAGGCAACATAATGCATATCAATCGCTTTTATAATAATCGTTTCTAATCTTTTTCCCATAATCACAACTTTACGGTCAGTCATCATAATTTCATTAAAAATTTCCTGGATCCTAGCCAGTTGTGCATTAAATACATTAAATAAAATACGTCCCTCATTTTTTAAAATGGTTTCTCTTATAATAGGGGTAATTCGATGTTTAGGGGATGTAAAGCCTGCTTTTTCAGCATATAAAGATTCACTCATCAGACAAAGAACACCTTGTTTTCCAATATATCCTAATTTACCAATATCCGTTTTATAAGCACCAATCATGGTAGGATCAAATACAAAATTTCCTGTATATACAATAGATCCTTGATCAGTATTTAAAACATAAGCAACGGCATCTGGCACAGAATGTGTAACAGATACAGGAAATATACTAGTTGTTTTAAAATTTATTTTTTTATGAGCCTTTATTTCTACTAATTGACTTGTTTTAATATTTTCATCCATCAACTCTGTCTTTATCACTTCCATGGTAAAGGAAGTCCCATATATTTTTACATTTGGTAAATCACGAATCAAATCAGGAATAGCACCCATTTGTCCATCATGTCCATGTGTAATAAAAATTCCCTGAATTCGATTTTGATTTTCCTTTAAATAGTCATAATTAGGTAAAATATAATCAACCCCTAAAAGACCTTCGTCTGCACTTTTTAATCCTGCATCGAATACAAAAATATCCTGATCCACTTCAATAATATACATGTTTTTACCGACTTCATTTAATCCACCTAAACTAAAAATTCTAATTTTACTCATATTTACTCCTTTCTCCTTGTATAAAAACCTTATTCATTATAACAAAAAAAAAGAAAGTCGTCTACTTATAAGAATTTTATCCTATATTCTCACTAAAATATCAAAAAAATAGGTAATTTTTTACCTATTTTGCAATCATATCACAGATTAAATTACTAATTTCAGTTGGATTTTCTAAAGATAAACCTTCAATTAATCTAGCTTGTGCATATAAAATCTTTGTATAAGATGCTAACAAATCCTTATTTCCCTGCACTTCCTTTAATTTTTTAGCAATTGGATGTTCTTCATTAATTTCCATAATTTTTTTAGATTGTACACCTTGGTTATTTGGCATTGCATTCAGTACCTTTGCCATTTGATTAGAAATTTCTCCTTCTGTTGTTAAACATACTGGATGCTTTTTCAATCGATGTGTAAACCGAACTGATTCCACTTCCCCACTTAGTATCTCTTTCATAGAGGTAAACATATCTTTATAATTTTCATTTTCTTTTTGTAAAGCTTCTTTTTCTTCCTCTGTATCTAAATCAAAATCTTTATCACAAACATTTACAAATTTTTTACCATCATATTCCATTAACATTTGTACTACAAATTCATCCACATAATCTGTTAAATACAAAATTTCAAAATCTTTATCTTTTACCATTTCTACCTGTGGGAGTAAATCTACCTTATCAATACTTTCTCCTGATGCATAATAAATAGAATCTTGATTTTCTTTCATATTTTTAATATATTCTTTTAAAGTAACCATTTTCTTTTCTTTAGAAGAGTAAAAAATTAATAAATCCTTAAGTTCTTCTTTATGCATACCATAATCATTATAAACACCATATTTTATTTGTATACCAAAATTTTTAAAGAATTCAATGTATTTTTCTCTATCTTTTTCTAACATTTTTGAAAGTTCACTTTTTATTTTCTTTTCAATATTTTTAGCAATCATTTGTAAAAAACGATCTTGCTGCAACATCTCTCTTGAAATATTTAAAGAAAGGTCACTACTATCAACTAATCCCTTTACAAAACTAAAATAGTCGGGAAGCAAATCCGCACATTTTTCCATAATCATAACACCATTGGAATAAAGTTCTAATCCTTTTTCATATTCCTTAGAATAAAAATCATATGGAGCATGAGATGGAATATAAAGTAAGGCATTATAACTACACTGACCTTCTACAGCTGTATGAATTGTTTGAAGGGGTTTTTCATAATCGAAAAATTTAGATTTATAAAAATCATCATATTCTTCCTGTTTAATTTTACTTTTATTTTTTTTCCAGATAGGAATCATACTATTTAGAACTTTTTCTTCTATAATTGTTTCATATTCATCTTTACTGCCCTCTTTTAATTTTTCTTCTTCTACATTCATCTTAATAGGATATTTAATATAATCAGAGTATTTTTTTACCATTCTCTCAATTTTATAAGTATCCAAAAATTCCTTATAAGATTCATCTTCATCATCTTCTTTTAAATATAAAATAATACTCGTTCCAATACTTTCTTTTTCACAAGGAGTAATAATATACCCTTCGGCTCCTTCGCTTTCCCATTTGTAAGCTTTCTCTTCACCATAAGCCCTACTTATCACTTCTACTTTATCACTTACCATAAAAGCCGAATAAAATCCTACACCAAACTGGCCAATGATATCAATTTCCTTTTGTTTTCCTGCCTCATTTTTAAAATCAAATGAACCACTTTTTGCAATTGTACCCAGATTATTTTCTAATTCCTTTTCAGTCATACCAATTCCATTATCTGTAATTGTAATTGTTCGCTCATCTTTATTTAAATCAATCTGAATAAAAAAGTCCTTACGATCTTTTTCTCCACCATCTGTAAGAGATTTATAATATAATTTATCTAGAGCATCACTTGCATTGGAAATAATCTCTCTTAAAAAAATTTCTTTATTTGTATAAATAGAATTTACCATTAAGTCTAATAATTTTTTAGATTCTGCTTTAAATTCTTTTTTTCTCATATTTATCATTCCTTTCTCGTTATAGTAATCATTATACGCTTTTTTTAGCACTTGTCAACAAAGAATGCTAACAAAAGAATAGAATATAAATAAAGAAAAATATAAAAAAAGAAATTTTCTTTATAGAAAATTTCCCCTTTATGTTCTAAAATAACACAGAACCAAGTATAATAGCTAATAATATATAAAGTACAATAATGATAATATAGCTACTACCATGACTACCGCCATGACTACAAGAACAAGTATTCCCTTGTGTTGTAGTTGTTGTTTGTGTTGAACAATTGCTATTACAAGCCATAGTTTACCTCCTATCTAAGGGCTTAGATATATGCCCCAAGTATTATGATTAAAAGTATGAATAATACTAAAACAATAGCTGCACCTGAAACACCAGTATTACACATAAAAATCATCCTCCTTTTTGTCTTTTCACATTATTCTATGGAAATTTTGAAAAGGTGTGCATGCTTTTTCGGAAAATTATTGTATTTTTACCTTTTTTTTGTTATGATAATAATTGTACAAAGGTACATGAAAGGAGATAAAAATGAAGAAAAAAGGAATCATTGTTATGTTAAGTATTTGTCTATTCTTAACTGTAGGATGTGGAAAAGTAGCAGAATTAAAAAATGGAGAACAAGTTGTGGGTAAAATCAATGGAAAAACTGTCACTGCTAACGATTTATATGAAGAATTAAAAAATAAAGGTGGTACTTCCGTTTTCATTAATATGATAGATGATTTTATCGCAAATAAAGAGATAAAAGATTCCGATTCAATCAAAACAGAAGCAAAATCACAACTTGATCAATTAAAAGCACAATATGAAAATGCTGGTCAAGATTTTAAAGAAGTTTTAAAAAATGCTGGATATGCAAATGAAGATGCACTTTTAAAAGTACTCATTTTAGATATTAAGAAAAACAAAGTAGTTGAAAACTTTTTAAAAGATCATATAACAGATGATGAAATAAATGATTATTATGACACAAATATTGAAGGAGAGCTTACTGCTAGACATATTCTAATTACACCTGAAGTAAAAGAGGATATGACAGAAGAAGAAACATCAAAAGCAAAAGAGAATGCAAAAAAGAAAGCTGAAAACATTCTAAAAAAATTAGAAAAAGGTGAAAAGTTTGAAGATTTAGCTAAAAAGAACTCTGATGACGAGGGAAGTAAAAAAAATGGTGGACTTATAGAAAATATTACAAAAGATACCGTTGTAGAACCATTTTATAATGCAACAAAAAAATTAAAGGATGGAGAATATACAAAAGAAGTTGTAGAAAGTAGCTATGGCTATCATATTATCTTAAGAGTAAGTCAGAAAGAAAAACCTAAATTAAAAGATGTGAAAGAAGATATTTTAGAAGATATTGTATCAGATAAATTAAGTAGTGACTCTACACTTACAACTACAACATGGGTAGATATTCGTAAAAAATATAAACTAAATATTGAAGATTCAAAGATCAAAAAAGAATATAATGAATTGAATAGTTAAAAGGCTATCGAAAAATTTCGATAGCTTTTTTTTCAAAATAACATAATTTTAAACATAACTCTGAAAATTCTATATTACTTTTTAATAAGATATTGGGAATCAGCTGTTTTTTCATAAAAACAAGCATCATTTTTTACCCAAGATTCTTCTAAACTCCTTAAAAAAATAGAAGTATTTTCAAAAGCCTGGGAAAATAACTCATTTCTAGAAAGATATAATGCTTTTGTATATTGCCACACTTGTTTATCATTTAAGGTAAAACAATAAGCTATATCATAACTACTATATGTATCACTTTCCTCTCCTACTCTAAATACATTTGCAACTTCATGAATCAAATATATTTTAGAAAGGTCTCTAGCAAGAATAACAATAGATGGGGCATCATAAATAGGTCCACGATAACAATCTAATTCATAATAAGAAAATACTAAATAAAGATCTTGTAAAGATATATTTAATTCCATTTTAGTTTTTCTACGAAATCGATTCAAACCGATATTAGAAATAATATTATTTAAAAAGAACATTAGACATTCCTTGGCATGACTCATTTGATAACTCTCTATCATATATTGTATCCTTCTAAAGTCCTTTTTGATAACATCCTGCATCTCAAAAAATAAGCCTGCACTCTGCATTTCTGATGATGTATTCCCTCCCATATAACTCAACTCTTTATTTTTCATATTCTCCTCCTACTTCATTCTAAAGCTTCGCATGTATCCACAACAATTTGATATTTATCTAATCTTCTTTCTACTTTTCCTACTATATATATAATGTTGCTTTTTTCTACATTTACTTTTCTATATACATTTGGAAATAACACAAGATCTATATTCATAATTTCATCACTACCTGATATAAAACACATCTCTTCCCCTTTTTTGGTCAAAATTTTTTTTACAAAATCTACATATACAATAGTAGAAATTCTCTTATCAAAAGAAGATGCAACCTCAGAAAGAGGAATCGACGATGGATATTTTAGACGATATTCGGTAACAGGGTGCTCACTTAAATAAAAACCAAATACTTCTAATTCTTTTTGCATCAACTCTCTACGTTCAAATTCCTCCTTCAATACCATTTCTGGTTTTAAGGCATATTCATATGTTAAATCTTTAGCAATCTCAGCATAATTGATTAATGCATCCATATTATAAATTAAAGTCTTCTTATTATAAGAAAATGAAGCAAATACATTAGCATAAATCAAAGCTTCCAATACCTTTCTATTCATACTTTTAGAATAACATCTAGCCATAAAAGAATATATATCTAAAAATGATTGTTCTCTACGTTCTTTTAAAATCGATTTTACAGCCATTAAACCAACATTTTTAATTCCAGTTAAAGGATATAAAAGTTTCCCACTTTTAATTTCATAAGAGTCAGTACTTTCCATAATATTAGGCATTAAAATAGATAGATTAAGATTCTTACATTCATATAAATATTCCTTTGTTTTATACTCATTTCCGATAGTAGTATTTAATAAATGCTTCATAAAATATTCTTTATAATATGCTTTTAAATAAGCAAGTTTATAAGCAATCATAGAATAGGATACTGAGTGAGCCCTATTAAAACCATAAGACGCAAATTTTAAAATTAATTTGTAAACTTTCTCTGCTATCTCTTTTGTATACCCTTTTTTAATACTCCCCTCAATAAAGCGATCTTGTTCTTTTAAGAGTATATCTTCTTGCTTCTTGCTCATCGCTTTTCTTAAAATATCTGCCTGTCCATAAGAATACCCCGCCATCATAGATGCGATTTGCATAATTTGTTCTTGATATACAATAATTCCATAAGTTGGCTTTAAAATAGATTTTAAATCGGGATGAATATAGTCTACTTTTTCCATATTTCTTTTTCTTTTTATATAAGAGTCTATATTTTCCATTGGTCCTGGTCTATAAAGTGCGATAGCAGATACAATTTCTTCAAAGGTGTTGGGTTTGTATTTTCTTAAAAAATTTTTCATACCAGCTGATTCAAACTGAAAAATACCAATCGTATGAACAGAAGAAAAGATTTGCAGAGCAAGTCTATCATTTTCTGGAATAGAATCAAATGTTATCTTCTTCTCCTTCCCCTTATTAATATCATTAATAATTTCATGAAGCATAGAAAGTGTAGTGATTGCTAAAAAGTCCATTTTTAGAAGACCAAGCTCTTCTAAGTACTCCATCGAATAGCCAGTTATATAAAAGTGATCATGATTTTTTACAAGTGGAATAATGGTATCTAAAGGCTCTCTTGACATCACAATACCAGCCGCATGAATGGAAGTATGTCTTTTCAATCCCTCTATTTTACTAGCAACTTTATATAATTGCATCAAAGACTCTTCTTTTATATAATTTCTAAGAGATGCATTTTTTTTATAATTTTCGGATAACGAAATTTTAGAATCTAAAAGTTTACAAAGAGAATCTATTTTGTTTAAATTTTCATCCAAACATCTACCAACATCACGAATAGCTTGTTTTGCTCCAAGAGTACCAAATGTAATAATAGGTGCTACTTTCTTTTCCCCATATTTTTGAATACAATAAGAAACAACTTGCTCTCTTTTGGTATCTTCAAAATCAACATCGATATCAGGCATAGTAATTCTTTCTGGATTCAAAAATCTTTCAAATAAAAGATTATATTTGATAGGATCTATATCTGTAATATAAAGTACATAAGAAACAAGAGATCCAGCAGCACTTCCTCTACCTGGTCCAACTAAAATATCATGTGTTTTGGCATAATGAATATAGTCCCATACAATCAAAAAATAGTTACAGAAGTCCATTTTTTTTATAATAGATAATTCATATTTTAATCTCTCTTGATATATACTAGGAACACTAACTCCAAATCTCTTTTTCATACCATCTACACATAACTTTTTTAAATAATTATACGCATCTAAATGGTCTTTACAGGGATAAACTGGCAATAAATTATCATGTTTAGAAATTTTCAAATCACATAGATCATAAATTTGATAATTATTTTCATTAAAAAGAGAATGATCTAAATGAAGATAATAAGAAGCAAATTGTTTTTTTTCAAGGATAGCTAGTGTTCCTTCACGAATTGCTTCTAGATATGGTAAATATATAGTATCTTCTTTTTCCAGACATAAAGTTTCCTGCATATAAATAGGATGATTTTTTATATTTTCTTTTTCTTCTAAGGTAGAATATCCTACAAATAAATAGAGAAAAATAGATTCATATTCTTCATATAAATATCTATATAAATATGGTATAATGAGTATTAAATCTTCTGCACAGAATATTATATCCTCTTTTCTTAATTCTCTTTCAGTAGATAAAGTGGATAAGTTCAAAAGTGCTTTATATCCTCTTTCATTTCTAGCATATACTATCAAAATATAATTTTCTATTTTTATTTCAAGTCCTATAATAGGTTTAATTCCATTTTTTTTACATTTTTCATAAAATTCCATTCCATTATACATAACCGAATCAGTCATAGTAAGAGAATGCAACCCCTGTTTTTTCGCAAATACAATCAATTCATCTATTTTGATCATACTTGTAAGTAGAGATCCATCTGTTTTAATATAAAGTGGTGTATAATGCATAACTCTCACCTCTTATTTTATTTTACTACAAAAACATATGTTTGAAAAGAAAAAGAACTCATAAATAATCATTATATGATGCTATATTCACTACTTTAAGCATAAAATATTTGACTTCTACATAAATATATGTTAAAGTTATAAAGCAAGGAAATTTTTAACTTTAAGGAGGGATAATATGGCAGTTAAAGTAACAAATAAAAAACCCCTTTTTGGGAATCGTAGATCTCATGCTTGTAATGCAACCAGACATATGCAAAAACCAAACTTACAAAAAGTTACACTTGAGAATGGTTTAAAAGTGAGAATCAGTGCCAGGGAATTAAGAAGTCTTAAAAAGAATTCTAAAGTTACTGAGGTAGTAGAAGAAATAGCTGCATAAATAGATTAAAAAATCTATTTTTTTTATACTTAAAAGATCTAAGCTTTGCTTAGATCACTTTATAATAAAACTAATTCCTTTTTTTTCATTTCTAACAGTTATTTCGTATCCTAACAAAGAAACTGACTTTTTAGCAATCGATAAACCTAAACCAAATTGACCTTTGATTCCTTTTTTATAAGGAGTAAAGATATCATCTAATATATTTTCATCAATATTAGGTCCATCATTAAATAATATAATTCTATTATTCTTAATGGTTACATGAATACATGTATCCGCATAACGTATAAAATTATTTAAAATATTATCAATAATTGCTTCCCACATATCAAAAGTTCCAGAAAAAATAGTTTTTTTATCCCCTATTGTAATTTTCCATTTGATATCTGGTCTTTGTACTTTAAATTTTTCCATAGATGATTTCAGCACTTCTACAATATCAATCTTTTCCAAAGAAGACTGTTTTAAATCTTGCATATAATTTAATTTATTTAAGTATAGTAAGGAGTGTACTTTGGTTTCTAATTTTTGAATTTGTTCTTTTATAATTTCAATCGCTTCTTTTTCATCTTGAATGCCATCATCTACCGCTTCAATGTATGATTTCATCACAGTGAGAGGAGTTTTAAAATCATGTGATATATTTTGATACATTTGGCTTTTATATTTTTCATTTTCTCTTAAATAATTCTTCATATTATCAATGGCTGTAGAAAGTGCTTGTATTTCATCATCTGTCTCATATTTATAGGTATCTATATAGTTATCATTATCAATATTGACAATCTTATTTTTCAAATGACTAATTTTCATAACAATCTTTCTTGACCATAAAAGAATAAGTCCCAATACTAAAATAAGTGTAACCAATAGGATTGGTAGGATTGCAAAGAGAATGTCATTTTTTATTTGCTTGATATATGCATCTCCTGTAATAGCAACTTTTATAACAGAATCATCATAAGAGGTATTATAATAATACTCTTTTCCCAAATATTTAATTTTCCCATAAGAGTTATCTATTTTCTTTAAAATGGTTCGGGGAGATGCTTTTATCACTTTATTTAAATTATCAGAGTGAATAATTTGTTCGTTTTTAATAATGTACAAATAGGCAATATCAGTTTCTAAAGTGTCTCTATCTAAATTATTTTGTATAAGAATAAGTGGCTCTTTTAAATATCTATAGATATTTTTTTCATAAATTGGAACAAGAGCTTTAGGCAGCAATATACCAAGACTGATAAAAATAACAGAGAATATAATAATAGCAATAGATAATAGTTGTCTAGATAAGGGTTTATTATAAGTTTTCATGTAAGTCTATATCCAAACCCATAGATGGTATTAATATAAAGTTTAGGCATTTTACGTCTAAGTCTCCGTACGAGATCATCTACTACTCTATCACTTCCAAAATAATCAGTTCCCCATACATACTTCAAAATATCGTCTCGGCTAAAAGATTTATTCTTATTCTCAATGAAAAGAAGTAATAAATCAAACTCTAAAGTGGTAAGATTAATTTCCTTGTCACTTTCTGTAACCATGCGTTTATCCATATCAATCACATAGGATTCATATTGTTTTACATCTGCAACATTTTTATATACTCTCTCAATAATCTTCTGTGTTCTAAGAACTAATTCTTTCGAAGAATAAGGTTTCGTTATATAATCGTCACTTCCAAGTTCCAAGCCAATAATCTTATCAATATCCTGATCACGGGCAGATGTAAATATAACAGGTACCTTCATATCAGATTCTCTGATTTTCTTTATAATATCATACCCTGTTATACCATCTCCTAGCATAATATCTAAAATCCATAAATGAACTTCATTTCCTATATAGTCTAAAGCGTCTTTTCCATTATAGAAGTTTACTACTTCATAGTTTTCGCGTTCTAAATAGGATTTAATCAAATCATTTAAACTCTGTTCATCTTCCACTAAGCAAATCTTATACATTTATTACACCTCGTTAGTAGTATAGCATTATTTGTTTTTTTTTTCTACTCATTATCACAACCTTTCTTTTTCAGTATTTGTGTTTAGGAGTGTATCTTATATCTATTTTGTTTTGTATCTATTTATGATTTTATTTTTTGAATGGTATCACCTCTTTTCTGATTTCATTATACTTTTCAATTGTGTTAATATTATGCGATCATTATGGGAAATTATGGAATTTTATTTTTATAGAAAAAAAGAGACAAGCTCTTTTAAAAATATTCTATATAATTTAAATATATATTATTTTTTAATTCATGATTTAAAGTGGTTGAATCTCCATGTCCTGGGTAAATATCCACATTAGGATAATTTTTGATTTTCATAAGACTTTTTTTCATTTCTTCTATATTTCCTGTTTCTAAATCACATCTACCAATCGTTCCTGCAAATAAGAAATCTCCAACAAACATACAATTTTCATTTTCAAAATAATAGGTAACAGAATCATCACTATGTCCCTTTGTATCTATAATAGAAAATTGAAACGGGCCTATCTGATACTGTTTCTTTTGTAAATTCTTTTTTTGATATAAAGGACAATGATAAGTAGATAATACTTCCTCTAAAGCACCTATATGATCAAAATGACTATGTGTAACCAATACGCCTAAAACTTGTTTATCTAAAATTTTATTTTTTATAGTGGAAAAATCAGATCCTGGATCAATAATTAAAATTTGTTTTTCCTTTTCCAATATATAACAATTTTCTGCTAGGTCCCCTACTATCAATTTAGTTATTTTCATCTAAGATAGCCCCCTTAAAAATATTCTGAATAATAAAAGATCTCATTTCATCAGAAAATGAAAATCCCGATGCAGCTTTATGCCCACCACCACCAAATTTTTTTGCAATCAAAGATACATCCATATCATTTTTAATGGTTCTTAAGCTGATACCTCCTGAAGAATTTATCATAACAATAAAATCTAAATGAGGATATTTGGTTGCCAAAACATTTCCCATCTCACTTCGATAAAGTTCAGAAAAAACGCATCCTACATGATAATTCTCATATTGAAATGTTATCATCATTTTTTCTTTTTTTTCGATATATCTTTCAATTCTCTCTTTTTCCAATTGTAAAATCTTTTGTTCAAATGTATTTAAAGAAACTCTTATATTACTATTTAATTTTTGATATATAGTATCTATATATTGTTCACACCCATAAATAGTAAATAAATCTCCTAGATTCTTTGCTAATATATTTTGTTTTTCTTGCCACAGCCATAAATCTAAATCTCTTACATGACCCACATAATTTTTTACATTTTCTTCAAAGTTATACTTTGTATTTAAATATTGATAAAATAAAGATGTACCACATTCTTTCAGGTTTATTGTAACAAAATCGTACTGACTAGCCTCTACTCTAGACACATGATGATCAAATATCCTAAATTTTTCTTTGTAACAACTTTTATCTATTTTAGATAGTAAATCCATACTAGGACATAAATCGGTTATATAAATATGATCATAAACCGATAAATCTTCTACTAATATTTTATTGATATAATCATCTAACTCATGATTCTCTAACAATTGATAATGAAATTCTATGGGACATAACTTTAATAAAATTATAGGACTTACGCCATCAATATCTCCAATATGAGATACTAGTAACTCTTTCATACAAACTCCTTTTCTACAATTTTTTGAACAGGCTTATAACTCTTTCTATATCCTGGTATTAAACCATACTTTTGAATTGCCTCTAAATGCTTTTTAGTAGGATAGCCTTTATGAGAAGCAAAGCCATATTGTGGATATTTCTCGTCTAGTTCATACATCATTTGATCTCTCGTTACTTTAGCTATAACTGAAGAAGCTGCAATACTAATACTTTTCGCATCACCCTTGATAATAGAAGTAGAACCTATATCTAATTCTAAAGGCATAGCATCTATTAAAACATGTTGCAAAGGAACCTTTTTTTGAACCTTTTCAATTGCTCTTTTCATAGCTACTTGTGTCGCTTTATAAATATTCATTTCATCAATTTCTTCTGCTGTACACATACCCACCGCATAAGCGATTGCATGTTCTTTTATATAATCAAAAAAAAGATTTCTCTTTTTCTCTGATAATTTTTTCGAATCTGTAAGTCCTTCTAATACAAAATCTTTAGGCAAAACAACACAAGCTGTTACAACAGGCCCTAAAAGAGGTCCTCTCCCCACCTCATCTACACCACCAATATATGAAAGACCTTGCTGATAAAGTTCTCTTTCATATTTATATAAATCATGCTTCATTTCCATATATTCTCTTCTCTCTATATGATTATTATAAATGAATTCATAAAAATCAGCAAGACTTATAATCTAGATAAAGCTAATATAATAAGGAAAATACCGCCTAAATAGGCAAGATCCATTTTTATTCTTTTTTGAACACTTTCACCAATCCAAAGGCCCATAATTAACAAAATAAATCCTAAAAGAAAAGTCATCACAATAGTTTCTATCACTTTTACTTCAGCAAGAGCAGCTCCAAATCCAATTAAAAGTCCATCTAAAGATAATGCAATTCCTAAAGAAATAGATTCCTTCAATGATAAATGTTTCGAAAAATCTAAATCAGCTGATTCAGGCTTTGTATAAACATGTAAGATAAATTTAAAGTTTAAAAATGAAAATTGAACTTGATTTTCAAGAGGACCTTTTCTTTTTATATAATTTTTAATCAACCCATCACTAAGTCTTACAATTCCTAATATAAATAACAGTATAAAACTACATATTGGTAAAATTTCTACTGGCAAATAGGCCTTTAAAATATTGCCTAGACATAAGGATATTCCAATCATTAAACTACAAATAAGATTCATCATTGTTGCTGATAAAATAGGAATTCTGATCTTACTAACTCCATAAGAAAATCCTGTTATAAAAGTATCTATACAAACAGTCAATGTAAAAAGAAAGGTTTGTAACATATTTCTCACCTCTATGTTAGTATATGTATTCATGAAAAAAAAGCAGATATTTCTGCTTATTTCACAACAATATTCACAATTTTAGAAGGAATGACAATTACCTTTACAATCTCTTTATTTTCTATATGTGCCCTTACGTTAGGAATCTCTTTAGCAAGCATTTCCATTTTTTCACGATTTGCACCTGATTCTACTATGATTTTTCCTCTAACTTTGCCATTTACTTGAACAACCATTTGATAAGTATCTTCTACCATCTTATCTTTATCATATTGAGGCCAATTACTCTTACAAAGCATTTCTCCTAAATGAGACTGTTCATTGATCTCTTCTGTAATATGAGGAGCAATAGGATTGAGTAAATGAATTAAAGTACGTAATTCATCTTTACTTACTGATTTTTGTTTTTCGTATTCATTTAATAAAATCATTAAAGCTGATACTGCTGTATTATATTTCATATTTTGTAAATCTTCTGTTACTTTTTTTATAGTTCTATGTACAAGAGCTTCTTTTGTATAGCCTTTACCATCATTGATACAATTTTGCAAACGCCAAATTCGGTCTAGAAACTTTTTGCATCCCTTAAGTCCATTGGTAGACCAAGAAGCATCTTTTTCATAATCCCCAATAAACATCTCATACGTTCTAAGAGCATCTGTTCCAAATTCCTTAATAATATCATCAGGATTGATTACATTTCCTTTTGATTTACTCATTTTTTCTCCACCATCACCCAAAATCATTCCATGAGCAACCCTGATATTAAATGGTTCTTTATTGGGTACCAAACCTATATTATAAAGAAATTGATTCCAAAATCTAGCATATAACAAATGTCTTGTTGCATGTTCCATTCCACCATTATACCAGTCAACTTTTCCCCAATACTTTAATTTATCCATATTTACAAATTCTTTATCATTTTTAGGATCCATGTATCTTAAAAAATACCAAGAAGATCCAGCCCAGTTTGGCATAGTATCAGTCTCTCTCTTTGCGTCTTTTCCACACTTTGGACATTTACAGTTTACAAAGCTGGCAATTTTAGCAAGTGGACTTTCTCCATCATCAGTAGGTTCATATTCTGTAACATCAGGTAATAATACTGGCAAATCTTCATAAGGGACAGGTACCCATCCACAAGTATCACAATGAATGAGTGGAATGGGTTCTCCCCAAAATCGTTGCCTTGAAAAAATCCAATCTTGCAAGCGATAATTTACTTTTCTTTTAGCAAGACCTCTTTCTTCAAGATACTGAATCATCTTATCAATACATTCATGTTTATCTGTAAGTCCATTCAAAAATTCAGAATGAATCATTTTTCCATCGCCAGTATAGACACCAGGATTTAAGATGTTATTAAAAGTTGTTATGTGCAACTCGTCTTTTACTTCGTTTAAAATCGTTTTTTTATCCACCCATTCTAGCGTAAAGTTTCCCTTTTCGTCTTCGTCTAGTTGTTGTTCTATTTTGGTGTCATCTATAAGTTTAAATAAAAGTCCTATAGAGTCTATTTCATATGCTACATTTTTGTTATAAGCATAATAGTGATGATTTATAGGTAAAATTTCAGTTACAAATTCAATATTTGTATAACCTGTCTCTTCTATGATTTCTCTTTTCGCACATGCAAGATGTGTTTCCTTCTCATTTCTTGTTCCACCGATAAATAGTCTTCCACCTTTTTCTCCCCAATTTATTGTTAGATATTTATCCGTTTTTTCATCATATAAAACTGCAACAATACTACTTTTCTTTTGTTCATTTTCTCTAGGTGTACCTGTGATTTGTTCAATTACAGGAATCACTTCAATACCAAATTTTTTTGAAAATGCATAATCTCTTTCATCATGAGCAGGAACCGCCATAATAGAACCTGTTCCATATCCCATCATCACATAATCCGAAATATAAATCGGAATTTCTCTTTGAGTTAGTGGATGAATGGCTGTAAGCCCTTCTATTTTTACTCCTGTTTTATCTTTAACGAGCTGAGTTCTTTCAAATTCCGTTTTCTTTTTCGTTTGTTCACGATACTGCAAAATCGCATCCATATTAGAAATCTGTTTTTGATAGAGATCTATATAAGGGTGTTCTGGAGCAATAACCATAAATGTAACACCAAATAATGTATCAGCACGAGTTGTATATACGGTGAGAGCATTGTCCACTTCTTTTAATGGAAATGTAACTTCAGCACCAGTTGATTTTCCAATCCAATTGATTTGGGCTGTTTTAATTCTATCTTGGAATTCTGTGTCATCTAAACCTTCCAGTAATTGCTCCGAATACTCACTCATTTTAAGCATCCACTGTTCTTTTTCTTTTTGAATCACACTAGATCCACATCTTTCACAAATACCACCTGATGAATCTTCATTTGATAATCCTGTTTTACAATTCGGACACCAATTAATATTTTTCTTTGCTTTATAAGCCATACCATGTTCAAAGAATTTTAAAAATTGCCACTGTGTCCACTTATAATATTCAGGATCTGTTGTAGAAAATTCTCTACTCCAATCAAATGAAATTCCCAAATCCTGTATCTGTTTTTTAAATGTTTTTATATTTTCTAAAACAGCGTCTTTGGGATGAATATGATTTTTAATCGCATATTGTTCTGCAGGTGCTCCAAAAGCATCCCATCCCATTGGAAATAAAACATTTTTTCCATTCATTCTCTCCATTCTAGCATATGCATCTAAAGCTGTATAGCTACGAACATGTCCCACATGAAGTCCCGCTCCAGAAGGATAAGGAAACTCTACTAATATATAGTATTTTTCCTTGTTACTTTTATCCTGAGCTTCAAATATTTTATTTTCACTCCAATAATCTTGCCATTTTTTCTCTATTTTTTTAAAATTATACATTATTTTATCTCCTTCTTTTTATAATATAATCCAATTGCATGATACGTGATGAGGATGAGAGAAATCATAATCAGTGCTGATATAACAATCTGAAGAATAATATTCTCAAACCAAAGAACAAAGAACACAGTTATAGATAATACTAATGCATTTGCACATGCAATGATGTTTGCTAAAGCTTTCATATCTATCTTTTGAATCTCTAATTTATATTTTTTTACTAGGTAAGCAACTTCTCTACTTTTTTCAAATTTCACAAGTGCTCCTTTTCTGTTTATAATTAAAAAAAAGTACAGAAAATAAATACATATAAATGTAATTATAAAATAAACAAATTCTCTCATATATCACCTCATATACAAAAAAAGTATTATAGGAAGGACGAGCTAGGCCCGCGGTACCACCTTCATTCATAATACTTTATGCTCTCTACTTTTTAACGCAAAGGTACGCTATAGGTTTTACTATAGAGCTCCAAAGTAAGTTCATAAAATCTATCTAAAAACTTGCACCTACCGTTTTTTCTCTTGAAAATAGATGGTTTACTACTACTCTTTTTCATCGCTTCATACTATATTTATTATATTATACTCCGCTCACATATTCAAGTAATTTTAAGAATAATTTGACAAATTTTTGTTCCAATCCTTTATTTTTTAATTTTCTAATTTCAATTCTTTTCTTTCCAACACTCAAATTACCAAAGAATATCTTATCTATTTTCTCTTTTAATTCTGTTTCAATCTGTAAATCTGATAAAATAGATTCAATTTCTTCATTAATAATACGAACCGCATCAATTTCTATATCCTTGCCTCTACAATTAATTGTTAACTGTCCAATTGTATTCACATCATTTACTTCCACAATAAAATCTTGATCTTCAGCATAGCTTTTAAAAGGAATTTGCTGATCTTGATAGTAAACAGAAACACTTTTAGATTCTTTGGTATTTCGAAAACGAAAAGTATACTTTCTTTTTTCTGGAATAATACCACTTTTACCCTCTATTGCTCTTACAATAACAGTATAATTATTAGGCAAATAATTATAATCAATATGTGTTTTTATATAAAATCCTTTTTTATATAAATCAGAAAGTCCATCATCTTCATACAAAGTATAAGCGTTATTCTTTCCAGGGAAAATCTGAATTTCTAAATGTTTAGGTGGCGTTGTATCATTTAAAATTTCATTGTTACCTAACACAAGAATTGATCCTTCTTTGGCATATACAGGATATTCATCATCTTTAAAAAAGGCAACATATTTTTTTCCACCTAAAAACTTTTTACCTGTTACAAAATCATACCAAACACCTTCTGGCATAAAAATTCTGTGAATAACACGATCCATAATATAATCTTTTTTAGATACAATTGGTGCAACAAAAAGCTCTCTTCCAAAATAATATTCATTTTTATAAAGTTCATCATCATATAAGTCTGGAAATTTATAATATAATGGTGTAATTAAAGGTTTACTATTTTGATAATACTCATAAGCCTCTGTATAAAGGTAAGGAATCAAACGATGTCTTAACAGTAAATAATCTTTAACAATTTGATGCGTTTTTACCCCCCACTTCCATGGTTCTCTTTTATAATACTTTCCTCCATCAGAGCCAAATTTTAAAATTGGACTGAATGTCCCTAATTGAACAAATCTTGTATATAATTCATTATCTTCAGTTCCCTTATAATATCCACCAATATCATGACTCACAAAACTAACACCTATATTAGTGGCAGAGGCATTAAAAAAAGGAATTTGTCTTAAAGTATTCCAGCTGACTACTGTTTTTCCTGAATACTGAACTGGGTACCTATGAGCAGCTACAAGAGAGTTTTTACTTAGAATCATAGGTCTTCTTTTATAATCTCTACTCATATCATAAAAATGATAATGATTTAAAAGCCAAAGATTTTTACTATTATTTGTATTTTCTATATCAAGAGAATAAAAATCAATTCCCATATTATCTAAAGGATGAATACATAATTTTAAATATATATCTAATAGTTTAGGATCCAATACTTGAAAAGGAATCACACCTCTTTCATCTGTTACTATATACGTTTTAGCCGTTTGATAATATGTATCATATGGATACAATCCCTCACTCGGATTTACTGAAAGCCCCAAACGAATTCCTTTACTATGAAAGTTTTGAATAAGTGTTGTAGGCTCTTTAAAATAATTAGGATTAAATGTAAAACCTGTTTGTAAATTTTTCTCTTTTTCATATTCCCTAATATGCCAATCATGATTTAACAAAACGATTGATAAGGGAATTTCATTTCGATCAAATTGTTCTACTAACTGGTTTAACATCTCATCTGTATAAGCTGTATTACGACTCCACCAATTTCCAAGGGCATATCTTGGCAGTAATGATGGCTTTCCTGTTAAGGAAAAATAATCTCGCAAACAAGTATTAAAATCTTTTCCATATAGAAAAACATAGGTATCAATCCCATTTTCATTTCTATTTTTAAATGTTCCACCTTCTTCTATTAAAAGGCTTTTACTATCATCTATACTAACAAAACCATCTAAAGAATATAGACTTTTTAAATATTTGGCTTTCCCATGTAAATCTATAGAAAATCCTGGTGCAGCAAGAGTTCTCGCTTCTGGATGATGATAATACCAAATCTGATTGGTACCCTTTAACTCAATTCTCAAATTTGCCATCGGATTCATTTTTGTTCCCTCAAATGATTTCTCCTTTATATAGGATAATTTAAAACGGGAAGTAGAAATTTCTATTGATGTAGGACTTTCTTTCACTTCAAATTTAGGAACAGGCATATTCCTTTGCAAAATAAATTCTGTAGGATGATTTTCAAAAATACCTTCTTCATTATACTCGAGACGAACCAAACTCTCCGTTAAAATGGTAATTCGATATTTTTGACCTTGAATAATTGATTTTGAATCTGCTGTTGCCTTTTCTTCACTAAATTTAAATTGTTGTCCCAAATTATACATTTTATCACCCTTTATTTTTTATAGCTCTTCAATTTTCATAAAATTTGTATGTTTCACTTCTTTAAATGGATATCCACCTGTAATAATTAATTTATCTCCATTTTCTGTATGAATCATTTCTTTTGTAACCTTTTTTGATATATTAATAATTTTATCAAAGCTTCCTAACTCTGGAATTACTACAGGACGTATTGCAAAATGTAGAGCAAGAGAGCGTGCTGTATCTTCATCTGGCGAAACAGCAATAATAGGACAGCTTGGACGAAAACGACTCATTTTTCTTGCTGTATAACCACTCATTGTAGGTGTAATAATAGCCTTACATTTTAAACGATTGGCACATTCCGTTACACTATAAACAAGTGAACCTGTTATATCTTGTTTTTCACTTCGCATAGATCTATCTAATAAATCATAATAGTTGATATCTTCTTCCGCAGAAGCAATAATTTTACTCATCATAATAACGGTTTCTACTGGATATTTACCAATCGTAGTCTCGCCTGAAAGTAACACAGCATCAACACTATCTAACACAGCATTGGCCACATCAGATACCTCAGCACGACTTGGCCTTGTCTCTGTTTCCATAGAAGATAAAAATTCAGTAGAAACGATGCTTACCTTTCCTGCTAAATGACACTTATTAATAATCATTTTTTGAACACTCGGGATTCTTTCCATAGGAATTTCTACACCTAAATCTCCACGTCCTATTAAAATTCCATCACTCACTCTAATAATATTATCAATATCTTCTAAAGCTCTTTCCTTTTCTATTTTAGCAATAATGCCTAAATGATCATTCCCCATTTCAATCAAATAATCATTTACTTCTAATACATCGTCACTACTTCCTACAAAAGAAAGTGCTAAAAAGTCTGCATTTACTGAATCTGCAAACATAATATCATCTTTATCTTTCGTACTCAAAAAAGGCATATTCAGTTTTACTTCAGGTACATTAATACCACATCCTTCTACAATTTGCCCTTCGCTGATTACTTCACATAATAAATAATTTAAATCTTTTTGAATGACCTTTAACTCAACTCTTCCATCTTGTAAAAGAATATTAGTATTATATTTGATATCATCAATTAATTTTGGATAATTTATCGAAAATTTTGTGTCATCACCCATAATAGAATCCATATAAATACGAATCTTATCACCTTGGTGTAAAAACGCTTTCCCATCTTTTAGTTTTCCGACCCTTATATCTGGACCATTCGTATCAATCATAATTGATACATTCGTTTTACACTCCTTACTTAATTCCCGAATTAACTGAATGGTTTCCATACAAAATTCATATGTAGCATATGTTAAATTAAATCTTGCCACATCCATTCCTGCCAAAATAAGATTTTTAAGTGTTTCTCGATCTTGACTTGCAGGACCAATACTCACAATTATCTTTGTTTTATTCATGTACTATCACCTAGTATATATTATAACAAGATTTAAGAAAAATAAAAAGCTTGTTTTTATCTTTTTTTATAAATTAAAAAGATAACCACATGGTTATCTACGCAATATTTAATATTTCAACATCATATTTGCCATTTGGGCTATCAACTGTTACAATAGTTCCTACTGATAGTCCCATAATTGCTTTAGCAATTGGTGATTCATTAGAAATCTTATTAGCAAATGGGTCAGCTTCTTTCACGCCTACAATCGAATATTTTTCTGTATCTCCATCATCTACATATTTCAAGGTAACTACATTTCCAATTGATACCTTATCTGTAGATACTTCTTTAATAACAATTGCATGATCTAACATTGCCTCTAATTCAGCAATTCTTCCCTCTACCTCAGCTTGCTCTGTTCGAGCAGCATCATATTCTGCATTTTCACTTAAATCCCCAAGAGCTCTTGCATCTTTAAGGGCATTAATTACAGCAGGTCTTCTTTCTAGCTTTAATATATTTAGCTCTTCTTCAAGTTCTTCAAGACCTTTCTGTGTTATATATACTTCTTTTATATTAGACATTTTCTCACCTCAATTTTTGTATTTTCATTTAAAACAAATAAGATATTACTACACTTTAAACTTTTTGTCAATATCTTTTTATACGCATCAAATAATAAGCACAAATAGGCTCTTTTACTTTTATTTGAACAACCTGTTTTGGATGATTGACAACTTCTATCATACACATATTTTCATCATAAATCTCATCTAATGTATAGGAAATCATTTTATCATCAAAACCAAAAAATTCAACAAAATCTCCTTTTTTAAAATAATTTCTTTGTTCAATTGTTGCGATTTTCGTCTCTTTATTATAGTCCAAAACAACCCCCAAAAAATCTTGATTTGAAACTTCCATGCGTCCATTATAATACTGACATGTTTCATCATAAATGTCATGAAAGAATTGGGGTGTACTTTCTCGATTGGCACAGTTCACAAGAATTCTTTCATAATTCTTATTATATTGATAATTTTCTAAATTATGCAAATAAGAATCAATAACTTTTCTATAAATTCCAACAACAGTTGCAATATAATAAACAGAACGCATTCTACCTTCTATTTTAAAAGACGTAATCCCCATATCAATCATTTCTGGAATATATTTTAATAAAGACAAATCTTTCGTACAAAAAGTAAAAGGTTTATCTCCTTTTATATATCTTCCTTTATAGTTTTCAAGAGCAAAATCCCATCTGCAAATTTGTGCACATCCTCCACGATTAGCATCTCTACCAGTAAAAAAATTGGAAAGAACACAGCGACCACTATAACTTGCACACATCGAACCATGAATAAATGTTTCAATTTCAATATTGGTATGCTTAATAATATCTTCTATATTCTCTTTAGATAATTCTCTTCCTAAAACAATGCGAGATACACCTTTATCCGCAAAATATTGAACAGCTTCTTTATTGAGTGTCGATTGTTGTGTAGAAATATGGACATGCAATTTTGTTGTTTTTAAAGCAACATCCATAATAGCGGGATCACTTACAATAATGGCATCTACACCAATTTCTTCTAAACTTTTTAAATAAGATTCTAATGTATCAATTCCTTCATTATGTAAAACCACATTGACAGTTACATATACTTTTTTTCCTCTCTGATGAGAAAACAAAACGCCTTCTTTTAATTCTTCCAAAGTAAAATTTGTTGTATTAGCTCTCATTCCCAAAGTAGGACCACCACAATAAACAGCATCTGCCCCATATAAAATAGCCCATTTTAATCTTTCCAAATCGCCTGCAGGCGCTAATAATTCAACCATTCCTATCTTGTCACCTACTTCTTTATTTTATAGATTGTATCTCTAAACAAAAAACCTGTATCTGTATTTTCTAAACAAAGTTCTTCGATTTTATTTTCTACCTCACTACTATCTTTTTCATCTAATATTTTAAAAAGATCAATAATCTTCATAAATACATTCTCGTCTATAAAAGAACCATTCAATAAGGCATATTCAACTTTTTCCTGTTTCAATTGAGAATAAATAGAAGCTGCATTTAGTATATGTGCAGAAAATACATTTGTTCCATGTTCATTTTCTATAATAGGGTATCTTTTATTCTCTTTCCTTAAAAAATATACATCATCTTTTTCTTTTATATCGAATGTTTTCTGATAATTTTGAATCAATCTTCTTCTTGATACAAATATAGGTAAATATCCAAATACAGGCACAATCATTTTCATTGTTGTATTCTTCCTGATTTCATCAATTTCTTGTTTCATGATATCAGCTGATATCAAAATGCCTTCTACTCCCTCATTTTGATAATAATTGGCTGTTAAATAATTGGTTGTAAAATGTTCTTGAGCCCAATAAAGTGGGATATCCAAATGATATTTTTTTGATATTTGCAAAACAGCTAGGTCATAGTAAAGAATAGCCTTTATTGGAAATGTTTTTAGTTTTTGTAATGTATCTTTTAAAAGTGGTAATTCGTGATTTAGTATATTTTTATTGAGAGCCACAAAAAATTCAATTTGTGGATTTTTTTGTAATAATATACAAAGTTCATCTAAAGAATATGTATATGGAAAACAACTACTTAAATTATGAATACCAATTAAAATACCATCCACATTCTCTAATATTTTTCCTTGTTTTTTTTGTGAAAAAATAACTATATTTTTCATTTCCACTCCTCCTTAAGAAAAAAAGACTCTAGTGTCTTACGCTACTTGTTCCTCTGAATAAGCACTAGGATACACCATTGTCTTTGTCTTTTCTATTTCTGGGTTTACTTTTCTTATACTTTGCAGTTGCTTTTCTTTATATTCTTGTAATTCTTCTATAGAAACCTCTGATATTCCCGTTTTTTCTAAAATATGTTTTACCATATACCAAATATCTGATTTTTGATAATACTCTTTATAAACCTCAAATTCTGCAAGTTTCAAATAATAAATTGTATCAGGAATAAGATAGTTTTGTAAATTCAAATATCCTACGATATCTTCTGGTTTAACACACATAGATAAAGCTTCTTCTACATGATTTGCAAAATCAGCATCATCATATACATATATATTTGCTAAAAAAAGATTTAATGTGTGCACACCTTCAATATGTTCAAATGAATCCCATGCTCTTTTTACAATATCTTTTTGTTTTTTTGCTTTTCGATTTTGTAAATATAGTTTAGCTCCCATTTTCTGACATGATTTTTTAAATTCTTCATATATATAGAGATTTAATTTTTCATTTCTAAGGCGTCTTACACATTGTTTTTGTGATAATGTTTTCATGTAATTCCACCTCCACTTGGTATTCTATTATATCATAATCGTTATAAAAAGCAAGAAAAATTCAGCAAATTTTAAGGCTGATAGAAATCCCATCACCAATATCAAAGAATTGTGTTTCGAAACGATCATTATTTTTTAGAAATTCTATATACTTTCTAAGTTTCCTTACAATTCCTCGTACATTGCGGCTGAGACCATCATCTTCTTTTTCAACCAAACCATGAAATTTTAAATTATCGGATATAATAACACCTTGAACAACTAAATTTTTCTCAAATTTTTCGAAAAAAGGAATATACTGTCCTTTAGCTGCATCAATAAAAATGAAATCAAATTGCTCACCTAATTCTACATCTAAAGCATCCTTGTGTAACACCTCAATTTGATTTTCTAAGTGACACCTTTTGATATTTTTTAAAGCCATATGATACCTTTCTTCATCTCTTTCAATTGTCGTAATTTGAATATTAGGATCTATCAAAGCCATTTTAATAGCGGAATATCCTATGGCACATCCTATTTCCAGAATCCTTTTAAAGTGGTGCTTTTTTATATAGGTTGTCATAAATTCAATGCCATCTTTTTGCATAATAGGAATTTTATTTTCCTTGGCATACATTTCTATTTCTTCTAATATGTAAACCATAAACCCTCTTTTTTCAATTGATTAATGATTTGGTTATGTTCCTTATTATTTCTAGTAAAATATACTTTCTTATTCTTATCGGCTACAAAATAATAAAACGAGCTACTTGTAGGGGAAATTGCAGATACAATTGAGGTAATACTAGGATTACAAATCGGACCAACAGGAAGTTTGCCAGCCATATTAGCGTTTCTTGTATTATAAGCATTATAATCATTAATTTCAGATTTATATAAATCTCTCTCTCCCATATCTACCTTCGCCGCATAATAAGTAGTTACATCGGATCCCAAGCTCATATTTGCTTGCAAACGATTATAAAACACACCAGCAACACCCTTTCGATCTGATTCTGTCATTGCCTCTAACTCAACCATAGATGCTAAAGTTATCATCTGATGTATTGTATAAGAAGACTGTTTCATCATTTCTTTATAAGGTGCTAATTTTTTCGCTGTATTATCTAACATTTTTTCAAAAACATTTTCTATTTTAGCATGACTAACAAATTCATATGTGTCTGGATATAAATACCCTTCTAGAGAATAATAAATATTTCCATCTAATATTGCTTCTGTTAGAAACCAATATTTCCCAATCAATTGTTTTAAATATTCTGTATCCTTTAACTTTTGATAAATTTCCTGTTCCGTAATATCCATATTCTTTGTAATATTGGAAACTATATATCGCATATTTCGCCCCTCTTTAAAGGTAATACTAACAACTTTATGTGTTGGATTTTTAGATAGATTTTCTATAATTTTTAAAGTGGACATATTAGAGTTTAATGTATAAATTCCTGACTTTAATGTAGATACACCTTTAATTTTAAGCATAATTTTATAACCAAGTTCATTTTTAATAAGATTTTTTTCTTTTAATTTTTGTGTAATACTGGTAAAAGTACTCCCCTCTTCAATTTCAAAAGTTACATTACGGTTTCCGCCTACTGGACCTGCTAAATAAAAATAAATCCCCACTGAAAATACTGCACAAACTATCAATGCAAGTAAAGTTAAAAATAGAACTAACTTCTTCATAAACCTAAAAAGCGAGTATTTCTACTCGGCATTTCCTCCTTCTTCACTCACTTGTTTATTGGCCTCTTGTTGTAACTCATCTAAAATGGTTTCAATAATTTTCCATTCTTTTTCTGTTTCAATTGGCTTTAATGTCGTATTTTCTTCTTCTGGATTATAAATAGCTGCATATACCTTTGTATTTCCCTCTTCATCTGTTGTATTATCTGTATATACAATATAATTTTTTCCTGTTTCATCTGATTCAAATGTAAATAAAGCTTCACATTCTATATTTTTCCCTTCTTCATCTGTTACTGTAAATATCATTTTTTCTTCCATATTCTATTTTCCTTTCTCTTTATCTAAATAAGACTGTAAAATTATATTAGCCGCTAAACTATCAATCTTATTTTTTCTTTTTTTTCTTGAAATATCAGCTTCTAACATATATCTATTAGCTTCTATGGTAGTAAGGCGTTCATCCTGCAGCATCACCTGTATTGATAACTGCTTTTCTAGTTTTTCTTTAAAAGAAATCGTAACATTACACCTTTCTCCCATCGTGTTATTCATATTTTTAGGCAATCCTAAAACAAATGTTGAAATATTTTCCTTTGTTTGGATATCTTTTAATATAGGAATGAGACTATCAAAATCATTTTCCGCAAATCGAATGGTTTGATAGGTTTGAGCTATGGTACCTGTTGGATCACTAATAGCAAGCCCAAGTGTTCTGGTTCCAAGATCAAGACCTAAAATTCTTTCATGATTGATCATAATTTTTACTCAACAAATACTCTAATATTTTTGCACGATCCAGTTTTTTTATTTTATTTCTCGCTTCTTTATGACTAGAAATATATCCTGGATCACCACTCATTAAATATCCTACGAGTTGAGCAATAGGCTCATATCCTTTTTCAATCAATGACTCAGCTACCTCTTTAAGTGTTTCCTGAATCATGCCATATTCGAAATCTTCTATTTGATATATTTCAGTATTTTTCATACCATCACCTACTTTATGAATACATTATCATTGTAACATGTATCAACCCATTTTTCAACTCTATCTTCTATTTTGATTCTAGAAAAAAATCTCTCCTTTTTTAGGGAAAGATTTTCTTTTTCAAATATATAAATTATTCATAAAGATAAAGATCCATCATTGAAACTTTATTACTAGTAAAACTAATTTCTAGTCTATACTCTTTATCTTCTATATTAATAAAACTCCTTAGCTTATCGCCACTTTGGTTTTTTTCTCCAAGAATTTGAAGAACTTCTTCCTTTGTAGAATCAAAAGAAATTCCATTGATGCTAAAATCTATTTTCGCGTCTTTTTCACTATTAATGATTTTTACTTGTCTCGTTTGTTCTTCCTTTGTAAACACTCCATCAAATGCATTTTCCCGACAAAGTCTAAGTTCTAAAAGACTATTAGGATATTGATCATTGGAAAAATCAACTGTATGAGCAACTGAACCTGAAACTTTCCAGCCATCATTCAAAAAAAAATTAACATCCATTGGAAGCGAATAAGATGAACCTTTATAAGATACTATAATATCTTTATCTTTTTTTGGACTTTCCTGTTTTATACTTTCATCAGATGATGAAGGTTTATTAACACTATTATCTCCTTTATTATCTATTTTTTTGCTACAACCTAGCAAACTCAATATTGAAATACTGCATATACATACTAATAAAATTTTTTTCTTTTTCTTTCCTCCCATATAAAAATATCATTACCATCTATCCTACTTCTATACCTATATTTTTAAGAATTTGTAATACTTTTTCTTTCATATCCTCTATCTTTTTATTATTATAAATATAATAGTCTGCCATAGCAATAGGACCACCTTTTTCTAAAGTTTCAATTTCTGTCTCATCCCGCATCAATGCCTTTATTTCTGTCAAAGGTCTAATAGGTCTCGTCTTTAATCTTTGATATCTCACGCTTTTATCAGATATGACAGATACAACAATTAAATCTTCACCTAATTTTTCCTTTAAGAATTTATATTCACTCCATGAATATAAACCATCTATAACTACATTCCCTTTTTCTAGTAATGATTCAATTTGTGGATACGATACAATGGCAATGGCTGCCATTCCATATTTTTTACGTAAATCCTCTCTTATTGGCCGTTCATTTTCTTGTGTAAGAGCAAGTCCTTTTTCTCTTACTTTTTCGGTTACAACACCACCAAAATATAAAACAGAAAATCCCCATTGTACAAGCATTTTTGTAACTTCTGATTTACCTGTACCACACATACCTACAATAGCAACTACCTTATTCTTTTTCAAATTCCTATCTCCTTTATAATAAAACAGCTTTGATTCTCCTTACACCAGCCGATGATGCTTCTTCTTTTTTAATTTTAAAAATTCCTAATTCACTGGTATTTTTTACATGTGGTCCACCACACAATTCTTTAGAAACATCTCCAATTGAATAGACAGTAACAACATCTCCATACTTCTCAATAAACATGGCTTCTGCACCTGTTTGTAACGCTTCTTCTTTTGTCATTTCCTCTTTTACAACAGGAAGAGAAGCCTGAATCCATTCATTAACCTGTTCTTCTACCTTTGTTTTTTCTTCCTCTGTCAATTTATGATCACAAGAAAAGTCAAAACGCATTCTCTCATCTGTAATATTACTTCCTCTTTGATGAACATCATTTCCTAAAATTTTTCTTAAGGCAGCGTTTAAAAGATGTGTTGCTGTATGATATTTGATATTCATCTCACTATCACTAGAAAGGCCCCCCTTGAATTTTTCTTTAGAGCCCATTCTTGATTTTTCTTGATGTTCTCTAAATTTTTGATAAAATCCTTCTAAATTTACAATAAGTCCCTTCTCATTTGCCAGTTCTATTGTAAGTTCAATTGGAAATCCATAAGTATCATAAAGTTTAAAAGCAATTTCATCTTTGATTTCTTTTTCTTTGATATCAACCAATTTATCAAATTCTCTAAGTCCTTTTTCTAAAGTACTATTAAATTTACTTTTTTCACTTTGTAAAACATCTAAAATAATTTCTTGATTACATTCTAATTCCTTATAATAATTTTTATATTTTTGAATTATTAATAAAGCTAAATCCTTATCCCAATCACTATTAATATCAATTTCTAATTTTTTTGCATAACGAATCATTCTTCGAATCAATCTTCTTAAAATATATCCTTGATCAGTATTAGAAGGTTTAATCTGTGCGTTATCTCCTGCAATCATAACAACCGCACGAATATGATCCGCAACAATTCTCATACTTTTTTTGTAAACTTCATCAGTATAATTTTTATGTGAAATCAATTCTATTTTTTCGATGACATCTTTCCAAATAGATGATGTATAGTTATCGTTTACGCCTTCTAATGCAGAGGTAATACGTTCTACTCCCATACCTGTATCTACATTCTTTTTCGAAAGTTCTGTAATAGTACCATCACTATGTTTATAGTATTGCATAAATACATTATTCCATATTTCCACCCATCTCTCATCTTCTGGGTCATGTTTTTCTGGAACAGGTTCTTTACTTCGCCAATAAAAAATTTCTGTATCAGGACCACAAGGACCTGCATCTCCTGCAATCCAAAAATTATCATGCAAATAACTGATTCTATCTTCTTTCACACCTAATTCTTTCCAAATTGTAGCAGACTCTTCATCCCTCGGAATCGTTTCATCTCCTGCAAAAACAGTTACTGCAAGTTTCTCTATTGGAATCTGCATTTTTTCCGTTAACAACTCAAAACTCCAAGAAATCGATTCCTCTTTAAAATAATCCCCTAAACTCCAGTTCCCAAGCATTTCAAAAAATGTATGATGTGTGGCATCTCCAACCTCATCCAAATCAATTGTTCTAAAACATTTTTGTACATCTACAAGTCTAGATCCCGCAGGATGCTCTTCTACTGTTAAATAAGGAACCAAAGGCTGCATTCCAGCTGTATTAAAAAGACTTGTTGGATCATTTTCTGGAACCACTGGTGCACTTGGAATCACCACATGTCCCTTTTCTTTAAAAAAATTTAAATATATATCTTTAATATTCATTTTATCTACCTCCTCTATCATTTTTTTTATCTTTTGTTCAAGCTCTAAAATTGTTTGGCTATTATGAATTACATAATCATACTGATGATACCCTTCTAAACCATGATTCGTCCGATGCTTTTTTTGTTTTTCAGTAAGATATTTTCCACTATAAGGACTTTCTATATAAATCGTAATTACTTTCGGAAAAACCTTTTTTAAATCTTCTATTTCTTCTATAAATCTTGTATCTGATATAGTTATACAGGAAAAAAAATAAGAATAAATTTTTGCATCTTCAATCAATCTTCGAATAAGCATCCGTTCATCTATCTGGTCCTTAATGAGTTCTACTCCCACATTATTTAAAAAATCTCTTGGTTTGGTTTGTTCACTTCCATCCCAGTTTAATATGTGCTTTGCGTATTGCTTGACATAATAGCTATATTGTAAATTTAAACATTTTTTACCTTTTTCTTTATAAATTTTTTCAATAATTTTAGCTACCTCTGATTTTCCAGAACCGCTTTTTCCACAAATATTATAGAATATGGGATTTTTATTTGTAAAATTCATACCTCTTTCCTTTCTAAAAAAAATACCCCAGTCTTTTCTAGGAACGAAAAAAACCGTGGTACCATCCTAATAATTTCTTAATTTTCATAACGGCTTAGAACCGGCAAATTTTATTTGCACTCAAAAGGAGCTTTCAAATACATTCTTTTATTCATTCGCACCAGCCATGAACTCTCTTTAAAAAGAAAATATTCTACTTTTCTTTTTCATCGATTTCTACATTTAAATCTAATATATGATATTTTTCATCTATAAATACAAGTACAACTTTCACAATTGCAATAATTGGAGTAGATACAACCATACCAATAATACCAAAAAAATGACCAAAAAGCAAGAGTCCAAGCATAATTGTTACAGGATGTAACTTAGTAGTTTTACTCATAATAAGTGGTTGAAAGAAGTTCCCTTCAATAAACTGTATAATAAAAATCGAAATAAGTGTCAAAATACCAACTGTTGAATTTTGAGAAAATCCCACAATCACTGCAGGTGCTCCTCCTATATAAGGTCCTGCATATGGAATGACATTCGTAATTCCACAAAATAGTCCAAAAAGCATAGGTGCCTTTAATCCTACAAGCCAAAGTGCTAGCGAAGAAACTACAAAAATAAGCGTAGAATCTAAAATGGTTCCTTCAACCCATTTTCTAAGAGAACTATTAGAAGCATCCATCAATTCTCTTGTTGTCTTTTGAAACTTTAGTGGAATAAAGGAAAAAATTGTATCATTCGCACTATCAAAACTCATTAAAAGATAAAAGCCTATCACAAGCCCTACTAAAATCGTTCCAAGTCCAGATATAGCGCCTTTTATAAGATTCACTGTCATCAGTGGCAAATCATTGGTAAGACCCATTCCTATTTTACTGATTTGATCAAAAATATCTGCTTTAAATGATTTTACATCAAATCCTTCGATTTTAGAAAAAGAATCCAAAAATTGTGTAATCCAAACCTTTACATCTTCAATAATACTAGGTACACTACTTGCAAATTCATTGATCTGATCCATTAAAATGGGCACAATAGAACCAATCATGACTGCTAATATTCCTATGAAAAGAACATATGTAATAAAAGTTCCAAAACCTCGCCTAATTCCCTTTTTCTGAAGCCATTTTACAAACGGATCAAACAGCCAAGCAATGCCAATTCCAATAAAAAGAGGAAATACAATCCTCAAAATAGTCAATAAAAATTCTTTTACTTTCCATTCTTTACAAACCATTGTAATTACATAAACACAGATAATTAGTATTAATATATATAAGATGTGTAGTAGCTTCTTACTCGTTGATATTACATCATTTAATTCATTTTTATTAATTTCAGTAGGTTGATATTTTTTTTTAAGCATATGTCACCTCTATTTCATTATAGCATCTCCATTATAGAAAGTAAATAAACTAATTCTCACTATTATTTTTCGTAAATTTTAATTTGAAAGTCCGTTTTAATAAAATAACGGAATTAAGTCTGATT
>CANPPW010000008.1 GCA_947576095.1 uncultured Mycoplasmatota bacterium
CTAATCCTTGTGGACCCGTTGGTCCTGTCGCTCCTGTTGCTCCTGCTAATCCTTGAGGGCCTGTTGGTCCCGTTGCACCACCAGATGGCCCCGTTGGCCCTGTTGGTCCTATCTGGATATTACAAGCTGGTTTACATTTTTTATCTTCTTCTATTCTTTTTAAAGCATTTTCATATATACTCATATATCCCTCCCATCTTATTTTATGAAAAATATAAAATTTAGAAACGACAAAAGTATAGAATAAATGTTATATTTTGAAATACAGCTTATAATAACACTCACAAATATAACATTTAGTTTAATAACATACAGCTATACAAAAGAATCTTCTAAACTCTAACCCAATTGTATACTTTAAATATAAATAGAATTTATAAAATTTAACAATAAATATATTTTTTAGCAGATACCATTTTTTTCATAATCAAATTGCTTCTTTCATTTATTTTTTACATAATAAAAAAGTAGGCTAAGGTATTGTTCCTACCTGCCCACTTTAATGCATCTATAAAATTTTAAAATATTATTTATGATTATTTTCTTCTATCCAATGAATAACATCCATTATTGTTTTAGAAAAATCATCATAATCAACATGAAACCAATGAATATCCATCTGATTTTGAAACCATGTATATTGCCTTTTCGCATAATTTCTTGTATTTTTTTTTATATCATCTACGCAACAACATAGACTTTTTTCATTGGAGAAAAACGGGTATAATTCCTTATAACCAATGCCATTCATTAAAGCTTTTGATCTTATATTTTTTAAATAAAACGGTTTTACTTCATCAATCAAAGGAACAATCATATCGTCAAGACGCCTATTAATTCTTTCATATAAAATAGCACGCTCTGTTGTAAGACCTATGAAAACAACATCATTGTATAAAAGATGAAATATATCTTGCACTTTAAAGTCTCCTACATCTAATTTTTGTAATAAACGAATATTCCTTTTTCTATTATTTGGATCAATAACAATATCTACCCCATATTGCATAATTCTATTACAAATTTCATCACTAGATACATCATCATAAGTATCAATCATATGATTTTCGAAAGCAAAATCATAATCATATAAAGCGGCTTTTAAATAATAACCTGTACCACCAACAAAGATTGGTACTTTTCCCTTTTGCTGAATTTCCTTTATTTTTTTACGAGCATCTCTTTGATAATCAAATACACTATAGTCTTCTTCTACCTCGCATATATCAAAAAGATGATGTACTATCCCTTGTTTTTCTTTTTGTGTTACTTTCGCTGTGCCTATATCTAACCCTTTATAAATTTGCATAGCATCCACATTGATAATTTCCCCGTTATATATTTTAGCCAATTCTACACTGAGTCTTGTCTTTCCAACTCCAGTAGGTCCCACTACACACAAAATCATTAAATATACTCCTTCCGTTTTTTACTTAAATATTAAAATCCATATTCTATTTACAATTTTTATTTTTTTAATTCTGATTCATATAAACTTCTATACTTATTTGATTTTGTCAATAATTCACAATGTGTTCCTTCCGATTCAATCTTACCATCGTCTAAAAACAAAATACGATCACTATTAATAATAGTAGATAATCTATGAGCAATAATAAGAATCGTATACTCATGCTTCATATTCTCAATCGCTTTTTGGATACTACTTTGCGTTTCATTATCAAGAGCACTTGTTGCCTCATCAAATAAAATAATTTCTGTCTTCTGTACCAACGCTCTTGCGATTGCTAAACGTTGCTTCTGTCCACCCGATAAATTGACACCACCTTCTCCTATGATTGTATCATATTTTTCTGGTAAACTTTCTACAAATGTATCTAAACAAGCAACCTTACATGCATGAATCATCTCTGCATCAGTAAGGGAAGGTTTTACCAATCTAAAATTATCACGTATACTAACATTAAATATGTAAGGATTTTGACTAATAATCGTAATGTTAGAGCGAATAGACTCTCTATCTAATTCTCTAATATCAATCCCATCTATCATGATTTTTCCAGCATCAATATTGTACATTTTACATAGTAAACTAAAAATCGTACTTTTCCCAGCACCACTTTTTCCAACAAATGCAACAGTTTCATTCGCATGAATTTGAAAACTAACATCTTTTAAAATTTTTTCCTTACCATAAGAAAACTCAACATTTTCGAAAGAAAAGTCCCCATGTACTTGATTCAAATGTTTGTTTCCGAATTGTTCTTTTTTATATTCATCACTATCTAAAATAGCAAAAATTCGAGTAGCTGATAAATTAAAATCTTTGACTTTATCTAATAACTCCCCAACATAGTTTATAATTGAAGTTATTCTAAAAGAATAATTATGAATAATAAGTGCAGAAGCTATCTCTAATGAGCTATTTTCTATTAAATAAACTAGTAAAACAATCAACACTAGATCATTTAAATCCATCATAAAACTGCTACCTAATCTATATTTTCGATTTGAATCAAGCATATCATATCTAATTTTATTTAAATCTTTTACCTTACTATGTAATTCATCTACAAAACTATTCTCCGCATTTAGCATTTTAATATCACGAATTCCTCTTATAATTTCTCCTACAAATCCTGATACCTTTTCTTTTTTTTCTCTAAATACCTTATCTTTTTCCACATATTTTTTAACTCTTTTATTCTCTAGTAAATATAATAAAATAATCATAATAATCAAATAAAAAAATACCATTTTGTGAATGATGAAAATTGCACAAAAAATACCAATATCAATAATAATTCGAGTAAGATACACATTTAAAACATTAAATATATCCGCCAAACGATCTGTATCATTTGTCAACCTTTGAATAAAAACCCCTGAACTATTATTATCTATTATTTTATTTTCTAATTTTAAAATACTTTTTCCTAAGTCTGTTTGAATTTTTGTAAAGGTTTCCCTATATATATAATGAGAACAGTAATTGGTAAAGTATGAGACTATATTTCTAATATTTTCTATTAAAAATATAATAAAAGCCATAAAAATTAATTGATAAAATTTATTATTTGTAAACAAAATGATAATTTTAGCACTTAATATAGGAATGACCAAACTAATTATAATTGTTATAATACTTGATATAATATATTGAATCATCATCCATTTTTGATCCTTTGCATATTGCCAAGCAAACTTTAAATTGTTCCATAATGTTTTCATAATATCACCTACTACTTTTTCAAAGTACATCAAATATCTGTATAATATATTTTTATTTCAATTTTACTCTTATCCTATATATTTCTAGTTTATAATCATACATTTTTTCATATATAGTTGTTTTAAATCTTTATCTTTATTATACATGAAAAAAACACATAAGTTTCAAAAATTCATGTGTTTATCCTGTTTTTTTACTTAAATACAAAAAAAGATGTAAATATCGTGGTATAATAGAAAATATAAATCATGGGAGGTTTTATAGATGGAAAAAAAAGAAATAGAATTATCCCCCATTGAAGCAACTGCTTATTTTTGGGTTAATACAATAAAATATAAGGTAAGAGAAATTGTAATTTGTGGAACTGGGGATAAGAATGAAGCTAAATTTGCAGAGATCTTTTATGGATATACCGAAAGGAATTGGAGAAAAGTATATTTAGAATTGATAAAATATATTTCCAAAGATGTAGATCATTATATTCCCAAAAATCATTTAGATTCCTTTAGTCAAGATACTGATATCAATGGCCACGAAAGACTTAATGATGAACTATCAAAAATAACCAGTCAGAAAATTCCAGATATTCGTCTAGTTAGTAATGGTGGAAAAGATTCAGTTATTTATACAACACCTTCTTTTGTTAATATCTGGCATAAATCATGTGGAACAACCAAACTATCAACAAAATATAAGCCAAGTTATATATTAACAGGAGATCATAAAGGTTTGGATTTTTATAATTTACTCCTTTCAACAATAGCTGTTTTAAAAAAAGAAAACTGTAATTTCAAATCCGTCTCTATTTTAAGAAAGAGATTCTGCAAAGAATATATGAAGTTATCAAATTCAGATGAAAATATAGATGATATTACCGAATTGTTTAATTCTTCTTTCGATAAGGCATCTTTTAGAGGAATTATTTTCGGGAGATCTATTAATGAAAAATATTCTTCTTATTTTCGTGAAATCGATTTTGTAGAATTAAATGATTATATGGATTTAGCACACCATTACGCAAGTGTTATACTACAAAAAGGTAAAGATAGCAACGAAAACTCTTTCTGTAAAACTCTAAAAAAAAATGCAACAGTAACAAAAAGGTAGTTTGAATATTAATATAAACCATGTTTTTTAGAAAAAAATAGAAACACGTTTTTTTTATGAATAAAAATAATAATAATTTTAGTAGTTCCTATTTATTCATAACCCAATTATCATTCTCAGTTAATTTTTATAATATCTATATGCCATTTCACAATCTGCACCGCACCACTTTAAAATAATCATTAAAAGCACTATTTATTTTATACTTTTTAAGACAATAAAGTCTTTTTTTCATTTCTATTTTTCTAAAAAAGTTTACTTTCATTCTTAAATAACAAAAAAACTAGACGGTTCTAGTTACAGGTTGTTGACAAAGTGGTATGTTCAAAAAGAATATATCGCTTTTTTGTGACTAAGTTTATAAAATAATCTATTTTTGAAAAAATAAGCGAAATAATGGTAATATTAGGATGACTTTTCCATCTCCAATTTGCCATTTTCTTTAAATTATGACATGACATGCAAAAATCATCGTGGCATTTTGCTCATTTTTGACCAGTTCACGAACTCTTGTAAATCTTAATCCATGTTGTTCCTTACAATCTCCAAATACTCTTTCAATTATTCTCTCATTGGACAGTTCTTACATATTTTAGGATTCGATTTATATAACTTGTAACCACTTTTATCTGTTGTACTATATGATAATATTTCATTATTTGGACATATATAACAATCATAGTATTCATCATATGCATATTCATATTTCTTAAATAAAACTTTTTCTGTCATTGGTCTTTTATATGGCATTAGTGGTGTTTGACCCGATATAATAATCTCTCTACATATCGCTGGATTTACATATCCTGCATCTAAACATATATTTTTTTATCTTTAAATCTATTCTTTAATACTTTATATGCATTAAAGAAGGCTACACTATCATGTATATTTCCTGGTGTTGTTATACTAGATAATATGAAGCCGTTTTTATCACAAAATGTTTGATGGGTATAGGCAAAACATTTTTCTTTTTCTCCTTTATGAAAACTTTCACTTTCTTTATCCGTTAGACTTTCTTTGATATGTTTAGTGTTGGCATTCTCTATGACTTCTCCAGTTTTTTCATCAAACATAATTTCTGTTTTCTTTATATCCTTTAACGGCTTCTTTCCATGATTGATTCTATCTTCGTTGATTTCTTTAAGCATTGCTTCTTCATAGACTTTCTTAACAATTTCTACTTCAACATCTCTATTTTACCATTTTTGCATATAAAAAGCGAGTTATGACAATGTATTTGTTGAGAATAGATTATCACTCGCATATTTATTGTATCAAATTTATTTGCTTATGAAAAGACCGTTGATCATATTTGTCAACAGTCTGAGATAATTATAAATATAATTATATATATTTTTATAAAAAATAAAGCTTTTTATCTAATTATCTACATTTTTTAAAATGATATTCATTATCTTTATAATAGTCAAAACCAGATTTTAATGCAGAATTAATACTTATTAAATTATCTTTATCAATTCTTGCAACTATATATTCAAATTTTGGATATAATTCTAATAATTTTTCACATAGTTCTTTTTCTATTAATCCTCCTAAATGCATTCCTCTATATTTACCAATTATCCCCAATCCAATTTCTATTTCTTCTTCTAGTATTTTTCCATCTCTTTCAATTTCAGGGTGAAAATTTACAAATGCCAATCCAATATTATTATTTTCATAATTAATAATGTAAGTAGCAGTGATTGTATCCTCATTTCCAAGTTTCATATTTCTATCTATAAAATTATTAATATCTTTCGAAACTAATTCACTACCATCACTATTTATTAAATCATCCTTGCATTTAATATGGGAATCTTTTGATAAATCAATTATTTCAAATATAAAATTATCTGTCTTCATATAACCTCCAATATTTTATATCAATTTGTTTGTAGTTGTGCTATCACAATTCATATCTACTCTTCTTTTGAAAATTATTATATCATCCATCAATAAATTTTAAATTTTGTTTATGACAAAATATTTAAACCCCTAGATATTTTGACACAAGTATCAAAATTACCTATGGATATTAAAAATACCAATCACACATTGACTAGTATTTATGTATTTGAAGTTCGAATAGATCAAACAGATTCGTCACTGGTGTCCATGGGGAGAATCGAACTCCCATCAATTCCTTCGGAGGGAACCATTTTATCCAATTAAACTACACAGACTTATATTTCTATTATAATTGATAATATATATATTTTCAAGAAAAAAAACTTTATTAATCCATGATTAATTAAAGTCTTTTTTACTATCAAATTCACTTGCACGCGCTGCTTTTTTAGCTCTACGACAGTCTATGCAAGATTTTGGTGTATTTTCATATCCCATTTGTTTGTAAAATTTCTGATCTTTCACACTATGTATAAAAGTTTTTCCACATTCCTTACAAACAATTTCAATATCTTTTAATACTTCATTATCCATATGTAACCTCCTTCTTAGATTTGATTTAATGCTTATTTGGAGATACCTAAATGGAACACACGAAATAATTTTAAACCAAATACACTATATCATATTATAAACAAATACGCAAGTTATGTAAAAAAATGTAAATAAATTATTAAATATAATATACAAACATTCACTAATAAACTATATTAATGATATAAAAACCAGTCATTTATAGATTACCTGTCCATGAAAAAAATAGCGTTTTTGTGGGAGAATGAGCTTGAGGTGAAACAATGGCTAGTAACAAATCAAAGCATAATATTTATAATATCATAGGAAAAAATATAAAAAAATATAGAAAGAAAAAAGGATTAACACAAAGAGAACTTGCTGAATCTTTACTGTTAAGTGATAGTTTTATCGCAAAACTTGAATCTGTTACAACCCAAACCCTTTCTATTGATACATTAGAATTAATTGCAAATAAATTAGAAGCACCCATTACTGTTTTTTTTGATAAAAGTGTTATAGACGAAAAGAATAAGGATTAATCCTTATTCTTTTCATAAAATAATGAATCAGGTTTCACGTTAAATAAAGCGGCCATCCGAACTGCCATATCGTAAAATAGTCGTTTTCTTTTATTCTCAAGTTGCCAATAGTAAGAGGGACTAATGGATAATTTTGCAGCCATATCATGAATAGTAAACCCTCTTTTCTTTCTTTTTTCTTTTATTTTTTTCATTGTATACATCCTATCACCTATACTCATTATACATTTTTTTGTACTATTAGTCCATATTATTAAGGGGTATTTTATGCGAAAATATCAGTGGGGGTGGCATATGGCTATTAGCAAATCAGAAGATATTTATAATATGATTGGAAAAAACATTAAAAAGTATAGAAAATTGAAAGGTTTGACACAAAGGGAACTGGCAGAAGCACTACTTTTATCGGACAATTTTATAGCTAAACTAGAATCTGTAACTATGCAAACATTATCGGTAGATACACTTTATTGGATCGCAAGAGAATTGGATACACCAGTTGGAAATTTTTTTGATGAAAGTGTTATGGAACAAAAAAAATAAGGAAAATAAGATTATAATACCTTTAAGGTTCACACTAAATAAAAAGAATGATAAAATTTATTTAGAAAGAATCAAGGAGGTATTTTTTCATGGGAAAACATAAAAAATGGGCTTTAGAACAAAAAGTACAAATAGTTAAGGAATTAAAAAAAGGTACCACCATATCATATTTGATGAATAAATATGATATATCGAACTCTGGAACAGTAAGTCGTTGGAATCAAGAATATGATAAGGGAATATTAGGAAAAGATAATCGTGGTAAAAAGAAATATAGCCAAGAGTTAGAGGATATTGATATATTAAAAAAATCCTATGCTCTTCTGATGGAAATCCGCTCTCAGCAACACAAATAGAAAAATATCAAATTATTGATAAACTAAAAAATGAATATCCAGTATTAAGGATATGTAAAGTTTTAAATATAAATAGGAGAAGTTATTATAAATGGTGTAATATAGGTAAGCCAATAGCTAATAACTTTAATCAAGAAATTGCTGATGTGATATCAGAGGAGCATAAAAAAGTTAAGGGGATTTATGGAACAATAAGATTAAAGAAACATATAGAAAATAAACTAGAAATAGTATTTAATCACAAATTGATAAGGCGTTATAAAAATATTTTAGGATTGGAAACAGTAAAGCGTACTAAAAAAGGATTATCAGTTTCTCGAGCAAAAGAAAAGAACCTTACGAATAAGGCTCAATACTTAATTGAATGTAACTTTAAATCAGAAAAACCAGGTCAAAAGTTTTCGTCTGATGTAAGCTATATTAAATGTAGTGATGGAACACTATATTTATCAGCTATTAAAGATTACTTCAATAAAGAAATTGTATCATTTTCTACATCAAATAACAATGATGTTAACTTAATTAAAAAAAGTTATAAAGAATTAAAGCCACAAAAAGGAGCAATAGTAAATACAGATCAAGGAGCAGTTTACTTTGCGTATGAGTATGTTGAATTAGCGGAAATGATGAGTTTCACAAGAAGTATGTCACATCGTGGACATTGCTGGGAAAACTGTCCAATTGAGAACTGGTTCTGTCAACTAAAACATGAGTGGTTATGCCAGTTTAGTAAATTAACCAGAAAACAAGCAACAGAAGAAATCAAAAAATACGTTCATTGGTATAACAACGAACGTATTCAGAAGAATTTAGGATACCTGTCACCTGTACAGTATCGACTTAAACATTCAAATTAATTTATCTTTTTATTTAGTGAGTACTTGACAGGTACTAGTATCTAATCCTTATTTTTTATTTACGTACATTTTGCTTTTTTCTCATTTCAGTATTTAAAATTCTTTTACGAAGTCTAAAATTAAGAGGTGTAACTTCTACAAGTTCGTCATTATTAATATAATCTAAACATACTTCTAATGACATCTTTCTAGGGCGTTTTAATACAACAGTATGATCTTTACCCGCACTTCTTGTATTGGTAAGATTTTTCCCTTTTACAACATTCACTGCTAAATCGTTATTATGTGTATGTTCTCCTACAATCATTCCCTCATACACATCCGCACCAGGTTCAATGAACATAGTTCCACGATCTTCAAGACCACCTAAAGCATAAGCCGTTGCCTTACCATTTTCCATTGAGACCAAAACACCAAGCGTTCTCTCTCCAACTGTAGTACCAGCCATTTTGCGATATTCCTTATAAGTATGGTTCATGATTCCATATCCTTTTGTCATTGTCATAAATTCTGTTGTAAAACCAATTAATCCACGAGATGGAATGGTATATAACAAACGAACCTGATTGTCATGACTTGACATATTTTCCATAGTTCCTTCTCTTTTTCCAAGAGCTTCAATAACGGAACCCACATATTCCTCTGGAACATCTATTTGTAGTTCTTCATATGGTTCACACACTACACCATCTATTTCTTTCTTAATAACACGAGGTTTAGAAACTTCTAATTCAAAACCTTCTCTTCGCATATTTTCAATTAAAATGGATAAATGTAATTCTCCTCTTCCAGAAACCAAAAATGATTCATTATCATTTGGTTCTATTTTTAAAGAAACATCTCTTTCTGTTTCCTTAAATAACCGCTCCTCAATTTTTCTAGCTGTAACGATTTTTCCTTCTCTACCAACAAAAGGACTACTATTGGCACCAAATGTCATCTGTAATGTTGGTTCATCAATACGTAAAAGTGGGAGTGCCTCTTCCTTACCCATGGTACAAATAGTCTCGCCCACTTCAATATCAGGCAATCCTGCAATTGCAACAATATCACCCGCACTTGCTGTATCTACTTCAATACGCTTAAGACCAAGAAAACCAAAAATTTTAGCAATTCGAAAATTTTTAGTGCTTCCATCTCTACGAACACAAGTAACCATTTCACCTAATTTCATGCAACCCCTTTTTACACGACCAATACCAATTCTACCTACAAAATCATTATAATCTAATAAAGCTGGTTGAAATTGTAAGCCCCCTTCTAATTCTACCTTTGGGGCAGGTATATAATTTATAATCGTATCTAAAATCGGAGCCATTGTCTCTTCTTGTGTAGATATATCAGCATCAAAACTAGAAGTACCTGATAAAGCGGAAGCATAAATAACTGGGAAATCCAATTGTTCTTCATCAGCACCAAGTTCTATAAATAAATCTAATACTTCATCTATTGCTTCTGTAGGACGAGCTGTAGGTTTATCAATTTTATTTACAACAACAATAGGAGTCACGGAAGCTTCTAAAGCCTTTTTTAAAACAAAACGAGTTTGTGGCATCGTTCCTTCATAAGCATCCACAACTAAAATAACGCCATCTACCATATTCATAATACGTTCAACTTCTCCACCAAAATCAGCATGACCAGGGGTATCCAAAATATTAATTCGAACATTTTTATAATCAATTGCTGTTGTCTTAGCTAAAATAGTAATTCCACGTTCCCTTTCAATATCATTAGAATCCATAACTCTTTCTCTGACATTCTCGTTTTCTCTAAAAGTTCCAGACATTCTTAATAATTTATCAACCAAAGTTGTTTTTCCATGATCTACGTGTGCAATAATTGCTACATTTCTTATTTCTTTCATAAAATACACTTCTCTTTCGCCTAACGTATTATAGCATTTCCCTCTTTTTTTGTAAAGAATTTGTTTTACAATTCCGTTTGCTTTAAGTTTTCAATTTCCTTTTGTAGGGCCTCCATCATTTTAACAAGCATTTCAACATTTACTTCTCCCTCGCCATCAGCATTTCCACTTTCTCTTGTACTACCACCATACCGATCTTTTTGCACCTGTTTGTAAAAAGCATTGGTAGATAATACCTGTGCAACAAGCATTAACCAATTTCCTAAAGCATTTTGTTCATTGGCTGTTAAATCATCAATTAATAAATATCCTACTACAACGGCACTAAAAGAAAAAGCTTTTGCGGGAATATCAGGTAATTTCATAAAAGTCACTCCTGTTTCATTTTATTCTAAAATTTCTTATTCATAACTTTAAACCCTATATAATGCCATCAAAAACTTTTTACATATATTCTTTCAATAAATAATCCATTGTTATTTTTATATCAGGGAATACAGATATATTTTCTAATTCATTTCGTGTAAACCATCCAATATCTGTTGATTCTTTATAATCAAAATGAGCAACTCTATCATCAAGAGGCTCAGCCACATAAACAATATCAATATGCAATTCCCCACTTTTCCCCCTATTTTTCTGAATAGCAAGTGGTCTTACAAAATCACTTTCCCTTGGGAAACGATCCCCTAACAATTTAATTTTAAGCCCTGTCTCCTCATATACTTCCCGAATAGCAGCCTCTTCTGGTGTTTCATCTTGCTCAATATGACCTCCTGGTTGCACCCATTTATTAAATTTTTTATGTTTTACTAAGAGAATTTTTTTCTCTATTCTATTAATTACAAAAACTGATGCACAAAAATGTCTCATGATTTTTACCTCCAATATATTCATATTATAACAAAAAAAGGAAATAGCAAACATAAGATCTATTTCCTAAATGTCAATATATGTCAATTACTCTAAAACTTGCTTTATTTTTTCATCATGATTTTTTTCATATATATTTACTTTATCATTAGAGTCTAAAGTAGCAAGTAAAATAGATTCTAGTTTCGTATATCCTTTGATCTTTAACTCATGTAATAACCATTTTTCATTCTTATTCATATTTTCTAAGTTTTTATGCATTATTTTCCCATCAATGATCACATTCGCACACAATCTTTCTTGTGGTACTTTTAACTGCATATCTGCTACTGTTAATGGTTTATAATCACTCTTAGGTAAAATGCTAATCTTACCATTTGCCTCCATAATAGCGTATTCAATTTGATTGATATCAAAATAGCCATTTCCCCTACATTCCTCTAACAAATCATTCATATCAAATTTGACCTTTTTTAGTCCCTTTTCCAAAAGCTTACCTTTTTCAATAAGAACAGTTGGAGTTCCCATAAAAAATCTTCTCAATACAATACTCTTCATTGTTAAAATAGAAACCAAATAAGCAACAAATCCAAAAAGTAAAACAGCGACAATACCATTAATAAATTGAATCTCAATATTGGTAGTCATTTCAGCTGCAAAGTTACCAATAGAAATACCAATTACATAATCAAATAAGCTTAACTGTGAAACTTGTTTTTTCCCTAACATTTTTGTTACAAGAAAAAGAGTAATAAGAGAAAATAGAGCTCTTATAATTACATCATCTAATTGTGTTATATTGGTTTTAAAAATATCATCGAACATTGTATCACCCTTAATACTATGTTCGATTTTTTTCTTTTTATAATCAATATCCCAAAACTTTTAAAGATTTTTTATTTATAATATTTTCCTGTTTCTCCTTTGGTACTGTAATGATATTTTCATTTCCATCTGATATATATCTATTTTTTTCTAATATATTAAAATTATATGTAATATCAAAATCCTTCCCATAATTATCATAAGCACGAATCCTTTTCATAAAAAGGGGATCGAAATCTTTAGAAAAAGGCGATGGATTGCTTTCCCATCCAACTCTTAATATACCTTTTGTTTGATAAGAACTATCCTGAAACTCTCCTTTTATAATAGATGTGAAATTGTCATGAGACTTCTGATATGGAGAACCAAATGGAAGGGCAACAATCTCAGTATATTGATTAGGAATGATTTTTTTTAAAAGAGTATACACACTACCCACTTGTCTTTCTGCTTCAGATGCACTAATTTTAGTAAAATCAGGATGTGTATCAGTATGATTTCCTATATCATACCCATGATTGATAAGCCATTTTACTATTTTTTCATTATAGTCAGGTTGTTGAAATAAAGAGCTATTTACAAAAAAAGTAGCTGTCACTTGAAAATCTTTATATTTTCTTTTATATTCCTCTAATATTCCTACAGCACTATTCGCATCTATTATAATTTCCCCCTTTTCATCCAATCCTATTACCTTTATATGATTCAAAAGTCCATCATCAAAAGTTAAAATAATAGGACTTTTCCCAAATTCAACTTTTATTTTTCCATCTATATATTCTTTTAAAGGAATCATTCTATATCCTTTTTGATAATACATCTCTAAATCTTCTCTGAAAGCTTCAGATGTTCTCTGGTACCCATCTTTATCTACATTTCCTCCTACATATTTTGTTTGATGACTTTCCATATTATGAATTCCATGATACATCATAATAGGGATATTTCCTAATTCATTCACCTTTTTATCCTTGTAGTCTTGATTAGAAAGTCTTCCTAAAGAGATCCATACAGTCATTTCTTCATCTTTCTTTAAAACACTATTCTCTTTTATATTTTGTTTTAAAACAGTATTCTTCGTTTGATTGCTATAGCCTTTTTTTACATTTATTTTTAAATCATACTTCTTAGCATATGCTTTCACTTCATCGATATTTTTACCAACAAAATTTGGAATTTTTATACTTTTATTACATCCAATCAACAACAAAAAACATAATACAAATCCTATTTTTTTCATTGTATCACCAAATGTATTATAACAAAAAAAGAAATGTATTGGAACAATTTCTCTCTTTTGTATATACTATAATAGGTGATGAATAATGAACCGAAACTTTTGGTGTGGACGTGGTAGATGGTTTCTTTGCTTATTCATTTTCTCTATTATCTTAATTTATCAATTTATTTTAACGATTTTTATTATTACAAGATTCAATTTGTTTTTACTATTTTTATTTATGTGTATTATATTTTTTTCCTTCATCCGTATTATATGGTGAAATCACAAATTCAGTCTTATAAAGAAAGTCTATTTTCCTACTTACCATTTTACATCTTTGATATTCATTAGAAATTGTTTCTAATTTTTCTGGCAAAGAAATTAATATAAAAAGAAGTGCCCTCTCTTCATCAAGAAGAGGGTATTTTTTTTCGTATATTCGTAAAAGCTCATAAAAGTCAAATTCTAATCCATGATTTTTATATAACTTATAAAAATCAAATACAGGTAATCCTATTTTAGATTTATCCCAATTGATAAAATAAGAATTTTCATTCCGAATAAAGTGTTCTAAATTTAAATTATTATGGAGAACAACATATCGAATTCTTCTCTTATCTTTTACTTTTTTATACCAAGATTCTAATTCTGTTTTGGCGTAATAAAGGGCCCCTAGTATTTTAGAAATATTACGTGCTAGCAAATATTCAGATGGACTCATATAAGTTTTGGTTTCAATTAAACTAATTTGATCCAGATAATAGGTCAAAAGATGTTCTATATTATTATATAAATCTTCATAAATTTCTTTATAATCATCTTCTGTAACTTCTTTATAATGTGTTGTTTTGTTATGCAAAAGAGCAAGTAAATCAATTAAATCAAGCATTTTTTGTTCATCTGGAATGGTATTTTCTTCGATATATTGCATAATTCTATATTCATCATCAATATCACTAATTTCTTCTGGATAATAACAAAAATTTCTCGATTTCAAATACTCATATATATGATTATTGCTACCACGGTCTTTTTCTTTTAGAACATAATTTCCTTTATCAGTATATATAATAAATGCACTTCCTTTATACTCCCTTTTATATGGTTTTAAATCGTGTTTTTGTAAGATATCATTAATTTTTTTCACGTTGGTCGCAAGGTATAATGAGTTTATCTCCTTTTTTTACATCCTTTAAGTCATTATACTTTTCTAAGGATTCTTTAGAAATACCATATTTACTAATAACCGATTCAATCGTATCTTCTTCTTTTACCATATAAATATGATAAGTAGCGTACCCACTCGCACTCACATTTTCAAAAATAGAAGAAATAGTTTCTACAGTATGCCCATCTCTTTGTGTAACATCCTCCGCTTTCACATAGTTTTCCTTTATTTCAGGAATATCTTTAGACACCATCTCAGAATCCTGTTCACAATTTGTTTCAAGATCTAAAGATGCCTCTTGCACTACTACCTCCTCTATTTCCTTTGATGCCGCATCTATAGATGCTTCACTTCTTTCACTTGTATCTTCCTTTTGCAATACAGCCTCCGCCGTGCGCATATCTTCCTTTGTATCTTCTACTTCTAAAACCTCTATTTCCTCTGGTACAATACGTTCCTCAATTCGGTCTATTAAAACATCAATATTAACAGATAAAATATTGTTGTTCACAACTTCATAATAAAAATCATCAATATCAATATGAACTTTGCTCATATCATACTTTTCATCTAAATGAATATCAAAAGGTAAATCAAATGAAAAGCGATCAATGACACTACTTGTATCTACAACTTTATATTCTCCACTAATCATAAAGCTCCCTGATATTTGATTATCTTCTTCTTTATGAAGCGAATGCTCCAAGGAAATACTTGTAATTTCAGACACATTATCTTTAAAGTTTATCTCTTTTTGAAATGGAATTGTTTTTTGCATGATTATCCTCCTTCAATAAAATATACGTAAAAAAATATGGGTTATTCCTTTTCCCATATTTTTTTCTATTTTTCACTTTCTTTATGTTCTTCTTTCCATATTTTATAACATTCTTTATAGTTTTTAATATAATATATTTGCATACTTTCTTTAATTTTATCAGGAAGTTCATCTACTTCTTTTTGATTTTCTATAGGAACAATCACTTTTTCCATTTGATTCCTATAGGCCCCTAAAATTTTAGCCTTTATATTTCCAACAGCTAAAACAAGCCCTGTCAGTGTCATTTCCCCTGTCATAGCAAGCGTACCTGATATTTTTTTAGATAACAAAGTGGAAAGTAAAGACGTCACGATCGCAATACCTGCGCTTGGACCATTTTTACAAATCTCCCCTTGTGGTATATGAATATGAATATCATTCTCTAAAAATTTTTCATAAGTTATGCCGAAATAAGACGCATTCGCTTTAATATAAGAAAGAGCAATAAAGGCACTTTCTTTTGTAATATCACCAAGATTTCCTGTTAAAAGAAGTTTTCCACTTCCCTTAAATAAATAAGATTCGATGGGGAGCATCTCTCCTCCATGATACGTATAAGCAAGTCCATTTACTACCCCGATTTGTTTTCTCTTACTCGTTTTACGGAGAGGGTAAATAGAAGGTCCTAGATAAAACTCTACCTCTTTTTTTCCTATACAATATTTTTCATTTATTTCTTGGTATAACACAATATCTTTAATAATCTTTCGAACAATATCAGATAATTTTCTCTTTAATTCACGAACACCAGACTCTTTGGTGTATCCTCTCACTAGGAATGTGATAGCCTGTTTATCAAAAACGATCTTATTAGTATCTATATTATACTCCTCACATATTTCAGGAATTAGGTATTTAAAAGCAATATCTAATTTTTCATACTCTGCATACCCAGATACTTCAATTATTTCTAGTCGATCTCGCAATGGTCTTGGAATAGAAGATATATCATTTGCTGTAGTGATAAAAAGGACACTTGATAGATCTATTTCTTCTTCTATGTAATGATCTACAAATTTTTCATTCTGCATTGGATCCAAAATATCTAATAATGTACTTACAGGATCCCCCTTTTCATTTTGCAACATTTTATCAATTTCATCAATTAAAAAAACTGGATTCATAGATTTTGCTTTAATTAAAAGGGAAATAATTTTTCCTGGAGAAGATCCTAAATAGGTTCTACGATGACCAATGATTTCCGCCTCATCATTAACACCTCCAACTGACATTTTGACAAAAGAACGATTTAAAGATCGGGCAATGGAAAAAGCTAGAGAAGTCTTCCCTACTCCAGAAGGCCCTACCAAACAAAGAATTGGGCTTTTTAATTTAGGACTTCTCTTTCGGGCCACTAAAAACTCAAGTACTCTTTCTTTTACTTTTTGAAGTGCATAATGAGAATCATTTAATTTTTTCTCTACATCTTTTAAATTTTTATTATCCTCTGTATACCTTCCAAAAGGGATATTCAAAACTGTATCAATATAATTGTGTACAATTCCTGTTTCTGGAGAAATCAAAGGGATACTATCATATCTCTGTAATTCCTTTTGTAACTTCTCCTGAATATGTTGTGGCAATGTTACTTGTTTAATACGATTCAAAAGGTTTTGCTTTTCCTCTTCTTTTAAATCATATTCTCCAAGCTCATCTTTTAATTGTTTAATTTTTTCACGAATCAAGTATTCCTTTTGATGCTGATTCATATCTTCCTTGACTTTATCCGTTACAGCTTCTTCGATTTTATAAGCTTCTTTTTGTTCATAAATATCACGTAAAAGCATTTCAGCACGTTTAACAGGATTATATTCCATTAAATATTTTCTAAGTTTATCAGATGAAAAAGATAAATTTGCAGCAATTACATCAGTCATTTTAGATAAATCACGAATAGGAGTAATAATACTTACAAGAGCATCACTAACATAAGAAACCCTCTTTACATAATCCTCTATTTCTTTTACTAATTTAGACAACAAAACCTGTTCTTGCTGCACATTAGCATGTGCCTCTTTTTCACATACAACAAGTGATTCTAACGTTCCATCTGTCTCTTTCATATTCAAGAACTCATAAATAGTCGCTCTCTTAACACCTTCTAATGTAATTCTTGTTTTTCCATCAGGAAGTTCCATTTTTTGTTTTATTTTGGTCACAACACCTATTTTACAAATATCTTCCATTCCTGGATTTTCTAAAAGAGGATTATTTTGTGTAGTCACAAGTAAATGATTATCATGAAAAAATTCTGCTTCATCTACAATATTTTTACTACTTTCACTACTAAATTCTAATTTTAACTCAGCATAGGGAAGAAAAATAGCCTCTCTTAATAACATAACTGGTAAATTTAATTTCATGTACAGCCCTCCCTAAAATTTTGATTTTTATTATAGTACAAAAGAATTTAAAAGTCTATTATTTTATGTCTGTTTTTTGAAAATTTTTAATCCCCATCTATTTGATAAAAAACATATGATAATCCTGCATCAAAATAAAGATCTTCACTTTCTTTTCTTTTTTGATAATTATAAATGGTTGTATAACCATCTTTTCGAATCAAAGGATACTTATTTTGAAATCGATCTACTAAACATCCCTTTTCTAACTGATACTTTCCAAGTAAATCATACTTTGTAATCATCACTTCTTCTCTTCCGTAAATCATGGCCCCAACAAAGGGTTTTTGATGATATCTTTTGGTATAATTTTCTATTATTTTTCTAATTTGATACAGATTGCATTCATAAGAAAGCGCAACCTTCTTGCACCCTAAAGAATGAAGAAGTGCTACAGTATAGGAATTGGTCACATTCAAAGAAAAAAATGTATCGACATGATTGCTTTGATATAACCCACCTATTTCTGATATCAAAACATTTTGATTGGGATATGTATATTTTTTTACAACTCGAGACATTCTTTCTATCAATCTCGTATCCTTTATTATTTTATATATATCAGATGGTACATAAATCGTATCCCATTTTTTATTTTTTATTTTCTCATATTGTTTTATAGTAGATATACTAATTACTCTCTGCTTTGCTTCTAAAAACTTTGGAACAACACGACAATATTGTTTTTTAGAAATTGCTTTTCTTTGTAATTTTTTAAAAATGAGCATATCTATAGCTTTTCTACGTAATGCATTTAATTCTTGAATGGGAATAAAAATAGTGGGGGAAAGAGAAATATGAATATTTCCTACTGAAAAAGGAGTATTCCCCAATTTGGTCACCTGTTTTTTTATATTCTCTTCTGTAATAGGGGCTGATTTTGCTTCCTCAATGATATTACCCTTAACAGTAATTTCTCTAATTCCATCTCTTACAATCATTTTTAAAGGAGTATTGACAAAAGCAAATACTTCGATTTCAATAGGAATCTTTGGGCATTTCTGTAATTGCAAATCCATTTCTTCTAAATCTCTTTTATCAGTTGTTTTTATTAAAATATTTCCTTTAGAAACAGATACATCACATGGAATCTCAACCAAATCACCAGCATATGCACGCACAGTAAAACAATTTTGTTTATATATTTCTAAAACATTCATACCATAATCTTCTTGGTCGCCCAAAATACGAATCCCATCTCCAACCATTAAATCTTCTTTGAGTTTCACACAAATTCTATTTTTATGTTTTTGAATGATCTTTCCAAGAGGAATCCCCATATGATTCGGCCTATTATCATTTACAATATTTTTTTCATCCTCCCCAAAAAGAAAACCTTTTGTAAAAGTTCGATTAAAAATTTTGTATAACCTTTTTTCATCATTTTTTGTTATTATATTCTCTTTCTTTTGATAATAAGCATCAATTGCTTTGCGATAAAGAGAAGTTACTAAAAATACATATTCTGCTCTTTTCATTCTTCCTTCTATTTTTATACTATCAATTCCTGCACTTATAAAATCTTTTACATATGATAAAACATTTAAGTCACGCATACTCAGTGGATAAGATCCCTGATTATATGTTTTCCCCTGATATTGGACTGTATATTTTTGGCGACAACATTGTGCACAAGTTCCTTTATTGCCACTTCTGCCACCGATTAAATAACTCATATAACATTGTCCTGAATAACACACGCACAAAGCTCCATGACCAAATACTTCAAGTTCAATGGGGGACTTTTTTTGAATATCCCTAATTTGATTTATATCTACTTCTCTTGCAATGACAGCACGTTTAAATCCAAGTTGGGCGGCCATTTTTACACCTTCTATATTATGTATGTGCATTTGTGTAGAAGCATGTAACTCTAATGTAGGATAAAGTTGGTGAAGTAAATCAGCCATACCCAAATCTTGCAAAATGATGGCATCTATATGAACACTAATAAGCTCTTCTATATAAGACAAAAAAGAGGATACTTCTGTTTCATATATAATCGTATTTACTGTTACATAGACTTTTCTATCATATAAATGTGCATATATAACAGCTTCCCGAATTTCTTCTATCTCAAAATTATCTGCATAATTTCGCGCTCCAAATACTTTGCCACCTATATAAACTGCATCAGCACCTGCATGTATCGCTGCTTTAAAGGATTTCATATTCCCAGCAGGGGCTAAAAGCTCGATTTTTTTCATCCCATCACCTCTTTGGTATTATAGCATGCTTTATAAGCAAAAAAAAGATTCTATCTTAGAATCTAGAATTTCTTTTGTTTTCTATTTTATTGATTACTTTCTGCCCTATAGCCCATAATATAATTGGTGTGACAATCAGTAATAAAAGTAAGATAACACCTGTAATAATAGCGTTTCCACCTTTTTGTATAATTTCCTTATTTTTTTTAGAAACTTGGAAAAAAATCTCTTTTTTAGCCGCATTTTGTTTTGTAATATTCCAACTATATGTATTTCCTTTGATTTCATCAGCATTTTCAGCAATAACTCTATTATTCGTCGTAATATGAATCTTTACTGTATCCGTTATTACATTCTCCATACCATTTAAAAGTCCATCTTTAAGATGAATATAATAATAATCACTATCATTTATAAAAATATGGTTCTGAAAATATTGCATTGCAAGAGCATTATCAAAAGCATCTGGATCATGATCATAATGTAATTCAATATGATATCTATTATTACGTTTTGTAATTACTTTCTCATACTTTGTACCTGTATTTTGTTCATCGTAGGCAAAGTAATCAGTCTTTTCGATATCACTAATTGTTCCATCAGATTCTGTAATATTTTTTAATGAATCAGTTTCAAACGTAATAAACTCTTTTATTTTACCATCCTCAAAGGATAAGTGATATTCAGAAGAACAGCCAGTAAGAAGAAAGAATAATAATAATGACCCTATAATTTTCTTTAATGTATTCATTTTTTCCTCCTAAAATCCTTCATTTTTTAATACTTTAGCAATTGCAGTCGCTATTTTATCTTGATTCGACTTATATTTTTGCATAGCTGAAGTATTGTCATAAAATTCGACTTCGATATAAGTCATGGGTACAGATAGACCGTGAACAAAATATTCCCAATCACCTAATGTTTGATTTTGTCCATTGGATTGAAATCCCCAAGGATCCCTTTTTCCACCTGTATAAGGTGCCATTGCATCAATAATTTTATTATCTAAAGCTGTAATTTCATTCGTTTTTCCTCCACTTGTCACCAATAAGGTTCCACTGGCATTTCCATTAGCAGCATTAAAATGAAATTCAATCACATGTTTAAAGTTTTTCCAGAATCCTTGCTTTTCAAGTTCTTTAAACGTGTTAGCATACGATCCTGCACCCTTACGGCTACCATAAAATGAAGCATTCATTTTCTCATCATTTTCATCACCAACTAAGATTTGATTCGCAATAACTGCCTCAACACCTTCTTTTTGTAAAGCCTTTTTTACAGAAATGGCTAATGATCTTGTTTCTCTAGGCTCTTCATAGGTTAAATTGTCAGGTCGGCAATCATTAGAAGCCACACATTCTGGATTATAAGAATGACCCGCTATAAGTAAGATTCCTTCTCCATTTGGTTTTGAATTTGTTATTTTTTTCGCAAATTGTAGTGCATTTCTTTTCGCTAATTGTTTTTTTTGCCATTGTTGATCAAATCTATTTTGGGCACTTTGACTAGCACTAGCCTTATTCGCTTCTTCAAGTTCCTCTTGTTTTTGTAATTTTGCAATAATTTTCTTATCTGCGTTAATCCAGCAAGTAGAAGAAGATAAATTACCAATATGAAATAGTTGTATTGTCATATCAACGAATGTGGGTACTAGAAAAAATACCATAGCAGCTAAAATACGATCTCCAATTTTTTTATATGTTTTAGAAGATTTATCCAAATTACTCGATGCAACAAGCTTTGTAATATCAAGCATACACATTAAAATCAATAAAATAGGAACCGCTATTTTTATTATATTTAATATATTCTTAATAAGTAATATAATTCGTAACACTGTTGAATTATCACAATTTAGCATCCACATCACCTAATAATTATTATAGCATGTATTTTTGTGATATGTAAATAAAAAAGCTATACTCCATCTTCATCTAAATGTAGAGAAAGTGGTGTAATTTTATAGCCTTTTGATATAGTATAAGTAATAATACTTGGCAACTCTTCTATAACAAGATCTGTTATTTTAAATGAAATAATATCACCCGCTTTTTCTTCTTTTCTAATTGTACTAAATGGGTTATCTGTAATAATAAGAGATGGACGTATTGTATAATTTTTATACATCTTACAAATATCTAATGCGGTTTGATTATCTTTTTCATTATAACAATATCCATATTTACGATTCATAATTCTTTTCATAATTGTATCCATCCAAATAAAAGAGCTATCCCTATAATCACGATTATAACTTAAATTTCCTAGATCATGACCAAGTGACGCAATCATTTGTATCCAATCGTTATTTTCTTCAAACCAATATCCATCTATAAAAAAAGTCGCTTTAACATTTTTTATATCTAAAATATCTAACATTTTTTTTAGTTTCTTTTCATCGGTATTTTTATCGATTAAGAATAACAAACTTACCATATTTTTTTTAGGATTGCCACTAATAATATAATATTCATAATTTTTATTTAATCGAATTTTTGGATACTCATTTTTATATTCCAGTAAACCTTCATTAAAAGATCCTACTCTTTTCATTTTATCGTAACTTTTTGAAACATCTACCTCTTTTCCTACAATTCCAGGTATCATTTCATTGTTTTTAATAACTGCCTCAATTGGCTCTTCAGCATAATGGCTACTCACAGACTTAATTTGATGCATAACATCATCTGTATTTCTCACTACATCTACCGTTTTTTCAGTATAAAAAATACCAAATACGAATAAAGCAATTACACCAATTATTTGAAAAAAATTCTTCATCTTGATCACCTAATACAAGATATGAACATTACCTCAGGTATATTCTTTTATATCAGGAGCCTTGTAAGAAATATTTTTTATATAAATAAAAATATTTGAAAATTTTATGTATGTTTCACCCTTTTGTCTCTTTATCATATATATACTATGAAAGGAGATATAACATGTATTCAAATTATAATATGAATATGGGTTCAAGTGTTTCGCCTTATATCATGAATCGAAATTCTTCTACTTCTAGTATTCCGACAGTAAATCAATCAAAAATGCCTACTTATTCAAACAATGATGATCGCTTTATTGCTGGTGGTTTTTTAGGTCCATTTATTCTTGGAGGAATTACAGGAGGACTTTTAGCACCTGCATTTTCTAATCCTGGTTATGGATATGGTCGTCCTGTTTACAATAATTATTACTATCCATATCCACCATATCCTTATTATGGACCTTATTATAGATAGTTATTTTAAAGGAAACTCAGGTTTCTTTTTTTTTAGTCATATTCTCCAAAGACTGCCAAAATTTGCAAAAATGTAAAGAAAAAAGAAGCACTATTTTGCTTCCTCCATTGCTCTAGTTTCTCGAATTACAGTAATCTTGATAGTTCCAGGATACTGTAAATTTTCTTCTATCTTTTGCTTGATATCACGAGCGACTTTATAACTACCAATGTCGTCTATTTCTTCTGGTTTCACAATTACTCTAAGCTCTCTTCCAGCTTGTACTGCAAATGACTTTTCAATTCCATCCATATCATTGGCAATCGACTCTAAATCCTGTAACCGTTTTACATAATTTTCTAAAGAATCATTTCGAGCACCAGGTCTTGATGCAGAAAGTGAATCTGCAATTGCCACAATTTCAGAAATAATACTAGTTGCATCTTTATCTCCATGATGAGACTCAATTGCATTGATAACAATCTCATTTTCTTTATACTTTTTAGCAAGTTCAGCACCTATCATAACATGACTTCCTTCGATCTCATGATCCACTGCTTTCCCTATATCGTGCAAAAGTCCTGCCCTTTTTGCAACAACCACATTTTCACCCATTTCAGATGCCATAATCCCTGAGAGATGAGCCACTTCTATAGAATGTTTCAATGCATTTTGTCCATAACTAGTTCTAAAATGAAGTTTACCAACTAATTCTACCATTTCAGGTTCTGTTTTAGTAATTCCCAGTTCAAAAAGAGCTGACTGACCAAATTCCATAACCTGTGTTTTCATTTCCTTAGACATTTTATCATAAACTTCTTCTATTCTTGTAGGGTGAATACGACCATCTTTGATAAGTTCTTCAATGGTTAGTCGTGCAATTTCCCTACGATAAGGATCAAAACTAGATAAAACAATAGCCTCTGGTGTATCATCAATAATAAGATCTACACCCGTTACAGCTTCAATTGTTCGAATATTTCTACCTTCTCTACCAATAATACGACCTTTCATATCATCATTAGGGAGGGTTACAACTGTTACTGTTTGATCATTCGCAACATCTCCTGCATATCTCTGCATTGCCGATACCAACATTGCTTTAGCTTTTCGATCTCCCTCTAATTTTGCCAAAGCTTCTCTATCTTTTATATAAGATGCAACCTCCAATTGCATCATTTCTTCTACCTTTTTCAAAACAAGTTCTCTTGCCTCGTTTTTGCTAAATTTAGCTATTTTCTCAAGTAATGCAATTTGTTCCTTTTTAATTTCCTCCACTTTTACTTTTTCGTTCTGAAGTTCATTTTGTTTATTAATTAAATTATTTTCTTTATCCTCTAACATTTGCTCACGATTTTGCAAGGTACTATCTCTTCTATCCATATTGGATTCTCTTGTAAGAAGTCTTTCCTCTGCATTCTTAATCTCTTCTTTTTTCTCTTTTAATTGTCCCTCTATATCTTTTCTATATTTATGAGCTTCTTCTTTTGCCTCAAGTAAAAAATCTCTTTTTATCTTTTCCGCTTCTTTTTTACTTTTTTCTAATAATTTATCAATCTTTTTAGTAATAGAAATTCCTCTAATATAATTAATTATAAACATAACAATAATTCCTATAAATAGGCCGATTACGATAAGTAAAATGGGGAATACAAGTTTATTCATTTGATCCCTCCATTATATCTATTTTTAAAGTTCACCATAACATGATTTCACTCTAATTCTATTTTAATGTGAATTAATGAATAAGTCAAGGACAAATTATACAGGATGAATTGAGAAAAATAAAAAAAGCCTTTTTACTTTTCAGCTTTTTCCTGCTTTTTTTGCTTTTGATCTGCGATTCCATAAAATTCTCTTGTTTGCTTCATAATTTCTTCTTGCAATTGAATATTATTTTTAAATAACTCTTTTACATTTTCTTTTCCTTGTCCCAATTTTTCCCCCTTATATGAATACCATGCACCACTTTTTTCAATAATTTTTGCTTCACTTGCTAAATCTACTAATTCACCAACACGTGAAACACCTTCACCATACATGATATCTACTTGACAATTTTTAAATGGTGGTGCCATTTTATTTTTTACAACTTTCACATTTGTTTTATTTCCTATGATATCTGTTCCTAATTTAATTTGTTCACTTCTTCGAATTTCTAGTCGAATAGAAGAATAAAACTTAAGAGCTCTTCCTCCTGGTGTAGTCTCAGGATTCCCAAACATAACTCCTACTTTTTCTCTAAGCTGATTAATGAAAATGGCAATTGTACCTGTTTTATTAATAACACCAGAAAGTTTACGAAGAGCTTGACTCATAAGCCTAGCCTGCAAGCCTACATGTGAATCACCCATTTCCCCTTCTATCTCTGCCTGTGGAACTAAAGCAGCTACTGAATCTATGACCACAATGCTAATCGCACCACTTCTTACCAATGCTTCACAAATTTCAAGTGCTTGCTCCCCATTATCTGGTTGAGATAATAATAAATCATCTATATTGACACCTAATTTAGATGCATACTGAGGATCTAAAGAATGTTCGGCATCAATAAAAGCGGCTCTTCCTCCTAATTTCTGTGCTTGAGCAATTGCGTGTAGGGCAAAAGTTGTTTTTCCAGATGATTCAGGACCATAAATTTCTACTATCCTACCTTTAGGAAATCCCCCAATACCTAGAGCAATATCAAGTGATAAAGAACCACTTGATATAACATCTATTTCTCTTTTTTCATGATCTCCTAATTTCATAATTGCACCTTTCCCAAACTGCTTTTCTATATCATTCAATACTTGATCTAATGTTTTATCTATACTTGGTTTTACCATTTACTTTCCTCCTAATTCCAATACTAATATTCTATAATAGAATAAAGGTAAAGTCAATACTCAAATCGAACATTTGTTTTTATAATTTGTGTTCTTTTTTTTCACTATTTTTAAAAATAAGTATACCTTTTGGTATTTGTGATTCAGGCTTTTTCCACTTTTATAAAAATATATTAAAAAAAGCTATGAAATAAGTATATTCATTCCATAGCCTTTTTTTATTTATTTTTCTCTACATTGGCATAATATTCTTTACCAAGTTCAACTAATCTTTTCGTCATGTATCCACCAACGGTACCATTTAGACGAGAAGTAGTATCTGCACCTAAGGTAATTCCTAATTCTTTAGCAATTTCATATTTTAAATTTTCAACGGCAGCTTTAGATCCTGGTGCAACAAGTTTATTTGATTTCATACTTCACCTACTTTACTAAAAAAAGACAGCACGTAGACTGTCCATTTCTATTTAAATTATTTAGATTGGTAGTTTCTACCTCCTAATTGTTGTTCTCCCATTTGAACTAATCTCTTAGTGATTTCTCCACCAACAGAACCATTAGCTCTTGCAGTTGCATCTGGACCCATAGTTACACCAAGTTCAGTTGCAATTTCGTATTTCATTTGTTCAATAGCTTGTTTAGCTCCTGGAGCAACTAATTTATTTGTTGATTTACTATTCATTTTTTTTCACCTCCTGTACACTAATAGAATGTGTACATTTGGTTTTTTCATACATTTATTTAATTGGAAATTTTTGGTTTATAATAAATCATCATATTTTTGCATATTGATATCTGTGATTGTTTCAATATTTTGTATACATTCCTTCAGAAGATATTCAAAATCAAATAATTTTTCATACTCTATACACTTTGAAAGTTCAGGATGAATCACAGGATGTTTTGGTACAAAAATAGTACAACAATCCTCATAAGGCAAAATACTTGTTTCATAAGTTCCAATTTTTTTTGCAAGTGATATAATCTCAAGTTTATCTAGACATGCAACAGGACGAATAACAGGCATATCCACAACTTGATTGATAACCGATATACTTGATAATGTCTGACTTGCAACTTGTCCAATACTCTCACCATTTATCAGTATTTTGCATTTTCTTTTTTTTGCAAAATCAAGAGCAATACGATACATCATTCTTCTCATAATGGTTATCATATAATCATGAGGAACATTTTTATAAATTGATTCTTGAATTTTTGTAAATGGTACGATATGAACTTTTATATTACCAGCATATTTATCTAAAATTTCAGCCAAACGCAATACTTTATTTTTTGCTTCTAAACTAGTATGTGGTGGAGATTCAAAATACAAGCATTCAATCTGAATTCCTCTTTTTAGTGCTAAATAGCCAGCCACTGGGCTATCAATTCCACCTGATAGCATCAACATTCCTTTTCCTTGAATACCAACAGGATAGCCGCCAATTGCTTTTATTTCATTTGTATAAAGATATGATCCGTCATTTCTAATTTCAATGTAAATAGGAATATCTGGTTGATGTACATCTACCTTTAAATCAGTATTTCTTAATACATAGCTACCGATAAGCTGATTAAACTCCATACTCGGAATTTCAAAATTTTTGTCAGCTCGTTTCGTAATAATTTTAAAAGTATTTCCATCATTCTTTTTTAGAATTTCTAATACTTGCATTTGAATATCCTCTATATTAGTATTTACTTTATAACATACAACTATACCATGTAATCCAAATACACATTTTAATTTTTCTATGATTTTATTAAAATATATTTCTTCTGATTTAATATACATTCTAACTCGATCCATTTCTACTTCAATAGGATATTCCTTTAATGTATTTTTTATATTTTGACATAATATTTTAATAAAAAAATTGCGATTTGATTTTTTTGTGGTCAATTCGCCATATTTAATTAATATCATTTTTTCCATTTTATCCCTCTCATCTATTTTCATATGCTAGCGTTATTTTTCACCATATAGATTTAATAATTTATCATAAATTCCTGGTTCAACCTGATGGAGAGCATTAATGGTTACTTCTAACGATTTTTGATAACTCCCTTTGAAAAATAAAGTTTCAGCATATCTCAAATGCTTGTCCAAATCCTCTACTATACTACGATAGCGATTTCCATATACAATAGCTGTTTCTGAAAATTTAGCTATTTTAATCATATTCTGTGTTTTGGAAAAAAGTTTAAGGGCCAAATCCCTAGCTGTGTCTACTCTTGTATTGAGAACTGAAATAGTGATTGGTTTTTTCTCAAGCTCTTTAACGATTTCCTTAAGAGCCTCTGATGCTTCTTTTAATTCTGTATAATAAGACTTAGGTATAATAGGTAAATTAAACTCTCTTAGTTTTAGTCTTGCTTTTTTTAGAATAGACTTTACTTCCTCTAATTGTTCACGAGCTCTCATTTCATCATCTCTCATACTTCCAATTGTATCTAGATAATTATCCAAATTTTCTTCTATTTGTGTAAGATTCTTCACTAAAACCCCCAATTCTTTAACAACTTTAGTATAAGCAAAAGCCTTATTCTTTGTATGTCCAATTAGTATTTTATAATCCTTTTGTAAGGTTTCTAGTGATTCTTTAATTTGAAATAGAACTTGAGAGTCATCCTCCCTTAAATCATATGATGAGTGAATCTCATCCATTTGCTTAAATATATTCTTTACTAACTTTGTTATTTTTTCTATTTTAATTTTAAAAATTTTATTGCTTTCTTCATACTCTATTCGTGCATTTTTTTCTTTCTCAAAATCTGTAAACAATGAATCAAAATATCTTGTTAATACTTTAAGTTCTAATAAACTGTCCTCTAAATTAAGAATTTTAGTCCGATCCAAAATGTCACTAATTTTTTTATTTGCCTCCTCAATATTATATTCAACATTTAAGTAATCAAGAGGATACCCTTTTTTTGTCATATACTGATATGTATCTTCTATCTCCTTTATTCTTTTAGGAAGAATATTCGTTGTAAGCAAAATAATGGTAGGAACTTCCTCTAAAACAACGCTCATATGTTTTAACATCTCTTCAATAGCCTTAACGAGTCCACCAACCTCTGTATATTCATGCTGTTCCATAATACGTTCAAAATCTTCAAATCTTTTTGAAATATTTTCAAACTGTAGTGCTATAGCTTTATTAATGGGATCACACTCATTTTGAATATCTAAAAATTTTTGATACATTTCCCTATATTGACCTTTTAAAATCGTTATTAGATTTCGATTTTTTTCTTCACTATTTGTAATTTCTTTAATTTCTTTTAACAATAATTCAGAATTTGTTCTGACTTTATAAATTTCCATTTCTAATTTTGCTACTTTATAAAGAGTGCCCTTATAATCCATTTTAGTTAAGGAATAATCTGCATCCAAAAGCATATCAGTTATTTTAGGGATCTGAATATTTTTGATAGAGTCAAAACGTTCTGACCAATCTTTATACAAATGATCAATTTTATCATTTTGTGAGAATGCCTCTACTTTTGATAATTCTGGAACAATAGGAGAAGAATCAATCATATTTTTTTCTATCTCTAGTTTCTCTAAAACTTCTTTTAACTTTTGATTTTGTTTATTTTGAATAAAATATAAAATAAATATGATCAAGCCTGTCGCTACTGTAAAAATAGTAATCATTATCAAAATAATCTGATTCATCATACCACCTCACAATAATAATATCATATTTTAGCATATCTTGTATAAAGAAATAACAGAAATATTTCATTTCTACAAAAATATAAATTTATGACTCCTATTGTTGAAAATTTTTATTTTTTCTGATATTATGAATATGAAAAGAGGTGATAGGATGAAAAAGGGATTGATCATACTAGGTATTTGTTTATGTCTTGCAACAGGTTGTGGAGAAAAAACAAAGAAATTGGTATGCACAAGAAAAGCTACACAAAATGGCTTAGATATGGACGTTAAATATGAAGTAGATTATAAAGGAAAAACAGTTCAAAACGTTAAAAGTGTAGAAAAAATCACAAGTTCTTCAAATACACTTTTAAATACTTACAAAAAAACAATTGAAACTACATATAGCCCATATAAAGACATCGAACATTATAACTATGATGTAAAAATTGATGGAGATACTTTAACTAGCACAACTACTATTAATTATGAAAAGATTGATACAGATAAAATGATTAAAGTGGATTCAGCAAATGGACAATTAATCAAAAATGGTAAAGTTAACATTGATGATTTAAAAGCAGCTTATGAATCAATTGGAACAACTTGTAAAACAGAATAATATTTTTATATTTATAGGTAATAAAAAAGAAGGATTCCCAAATAGCCTTCTTTTTTATATTAATCGAAAATTTAAAAATGATAAGTATAAAAGAATCACATAATGATTACAAATACATATTGTTATCATTGACTTTTATCAAAAATCATATTATAATACAAAAAGCAAATTCAAAGAGCAGCGCTATTTTAATTAAATAATGTGTTTATTCCCTTTAGGGGTTATCTTTCTCTTTTGCTGCAAGGTGAAGATATTGATATAATACACCCTATTTAATGGAAAATAGCCTCCATGTTTTTGCAGAAGGAGGAAAAAAATGTCTAGATATACTGGACCAAGTTACAGAAAATCAAGAAGATTAGGATTTTCAATTTTAGAAACAGGAAAAGAACTTACTAGAAAACCTGCTATTCCTGGAGTACATGGAAATGCACGTAGCAAAAAATTATCTAATTATGGAGAACAATTACAAGAAAAACAAAAAGTTAGATTCATGTATGGTTTAACAGAAAAACAATTTAAAAAAACATTTGTAGAAGCTGGGAAACTTAAAGGTGTACATGGTGAAGATTTATTAAAGCTTTTAGAAAGTAGATTAGACAACCTTGTATATAGAATTGGTTTTGCGACTACAAGAAAAGGAGCTCGTCAACTTGTAAATCATGCTCATGTCACTGTAAATGGAAAAAAAGTAGATGTTCCATCTTACAGATGTAAACCAGGAGACGTTATTTCAATCAAGGAAAGCGATAAGGAACTTGCCATCGTTAAATCATCTTTAGAATCTATTCATAATAGAGTAGAATTTGTATCTTATGATGAAAAGAAAATGGAAGGAACTTACTTAAGATATCCAGAAAGAAGTGAATTAAATCCTGAAATTCGTGAAGCATTAATTGTTGAATTCTATAACAGATAAAAAGGCCCCCGAAGAACATTCAATTGTTCTCATGGCCTTTTTTATTTGTTATTCTTTTATCAATCATTTTCCTAGTAAGAGGAATAAACTTCATAATTAGTACAAAATTCAAAATGTTTAATGCTATAATAATCAAAATCATCTGTAAGTTAAAATAGGAAAGAGAAAATAAGGTTCTAAAATAAAATATCTGAAATAAAAACAAAATAACCATAGATATAAATAAAACTCTTTTTATTTTATTAAAAGGAAGTGATACCTGAAATAAAAGAAAAAAACTAACCACTGTATTCATAATCACACATAAAGTAGACGTTTGCATTTTTGTAAAATGAAAAATAGAAGAGAATATCATAATCATAATAATATTCATTACAATCATGAAAGAAAAAGGAAGTGATTTAGATATAACATTACTAAAAAAGGTCCCAGCTATTCTATTTTGATTGGGTTCCAGTGCTAGTACAAAGGATGGTATCCCAATCGCAACTACGCTTGTAAGCGTTAATTGTATAGGTTCAAATGGATAAGCTTTATGAATAAAAAGAAATACAATAGCGAGCATACTGGCATACATTGTTTTTGTTAAAAATAAAGAAGCGGATCTCTCAATATTATTGATGGTTTGTCTTCCTTCTGTAACAATTTTAGGCATCGCATCAAAATTTGATTCTAACAAAATAATTTGGGAAACACATCTTGCAGCATCACTACCACTTTTCATAGCTATACTACAGTCTGCTTCCTTTAATGCTAATACATCGTTTACACCATCTCCTGTCATAGCAACTGTATGCCCTCTTTCCTTTAGTGCTAAGATGATAGCTTTTTTTTGTCCTGGAGTAACCCTACCAAAAATCGTATAATTTTCTACTAATGTTGGTGTAATATCCTTATCTTCTATAGTGCTCATATCAATATATTTTTGATAATTTTCAATTCCTACCCTATAAGCAATATGAGAAACAGTAAGAGGATGATCTCCTGAAATAATTTTAATATTTACACCTTGATTTTTAAAATAAGATATGGTTTGTTTAGCTTTATCACGAACTACATCTTGCATTAAAATAAGTGCTAATAAAGTCCCCTTCTTGACATTATGTTCTAAACTATCCTTTATATGTGTTAAAGCAAGTACCCTATACTGTTTACTATATAATTCGACATCTTTTTCCATAGAAGATTTATTATCTATTAAAAATTCAGGAGCCCCTAATAAATAAGTGCCTTCGTTATATGTAATAAGAGCTGAGTATTTTCTTTCTGATGTGAATGGAACTATTTTCTGAATAGGTATTTTTTCTTTTACCTTATATTTTTTTCTAATTGCTAGTAAAGTAGCGTTTCCATCTTCCATATAATCTGCAAAATTACCAAGAATTCTTTCAATCTTTGGTACTGTACTTTTTAAAGGAATAAGATCGGATACTTCTAATTTTCCTTCTGTTAAAGTTCCTGTTTTATCTAGACAAAGTACATCTGTACGTGCAAGCATTTCTATACAATACAATTCTTGAACAAGTACTTTATATTTCGATAACTTAAGAATTCCAACAGCCAGTACAGTACTTGTAAGCAAAACAAGTCCCTCTGGAATCATACCAATCACGGCCGCTACAGTATTTAAAACTGCATATCTAAGATCATTACCTAGATACATTTGTTTAAAAAATAATATAAATCCTAACGGAATGACAACAATAGATACCCATTTAATAATTGTATTTAAAGATTTCATAAGTACAGAATTGACTTTTTTGATGTATTTTGCTTCTTTTGAAATTTTGGATGTATAATTTTCCTCACCCACATGTTCTACAATACCTGTAATATATCCTGAAACAATAAAACTACCTGATAAAAGCATATCCCCTTCTTTTTTTAAAATAGGAACTTCTTCACCAGTAATAAATGCCTCATTCACTTCACATTTTCCACATAAAACCTTAGTATCTACAGGAATCTGGTCTCCCACTTTAAATAAGATAATATCATCTAATACAATTTTATTTATATCAATATTCGAGCATTTCCCATCCCGAATGACTTTCACCTTACTTGTCGCTAATAAAGAAAGTTCATCAATTGCCCTCTTGGTACGTACTTCCTGAATAATACTAATCAAAGTATTACAGATTACCCCTCCCATAAATAAAAGATTTTTATAAGAGCCTACTAATGCAACAATGAGTGCTAAAAAGAAATTCAATATATTAAATAGTGTAAAAATATTAAGTAGAACAATTTGTGTAATAGATTTGGTTTTCACATTCACATCATAATTACTTAAACCTTCCTCTATTCTTTTTTCTATTTGCCTTTTATTAAGTCCACTTTTTATATCAGGATTATATCTCACTACATTTTTCATATATCCACCTTCTTATCTTATTATATCATGTAAAATTACAAGCATAACAAGATTTTTCAATAAAAAAAACACTTTATTTTCAAAAATTATTGTGTTCTTTTTCTATTCGATTAAAATTTTCCTATAAAGTATTTTTTCTTTCCTCTTCTAAAAATAACAATCTGTTTATCTAAAGCAATATTTTTTGAGATAAAATATTGCTCGTCTTTTATAACATTGCCATTTACAGAAATTGCACCATTTTTTATAAATTCCCTAGCCTCTCTCTTACTAGATACAATTTGATGTAAAACCAGTACTTCTAAAAGTGGCATCCCCGATTCTAGTTTAAAATGAGGGACATCCTTAAAACCAATACATATATCATCTATAGACATATCCTTAACATTTCCACTGAATAAATTTTCACTAATAGTTTGTGCTCTTACAAATTCCTGTTCTCCATGCAAATCTGTAATAATTTCTCTTGCTAAAGCTTTATGTGCTTCTCTACGTTCAGGATGTTCTATATTAGATTTTTCCAATGATTCTATTTTCTCCTTTGATAAAAATGTTAATTTTTTTAAATAATCAATAATCATAGAATCTTCCAAATTAATTAAATACTGATACATTTCATAACTAGAAGTTTTATCCTTATCTAGCCATAGAGCATTTCCTTCTGTTTTACCAAATTTTTTCCCAGTTGAATCCACCACTAATGGCATTACCATTCCATAAACTTCTTTCCCTGTTTTTTTTCGAATCAATTCAATACCAGAGGTAATATTCCCCCACTGATCAGAACCTGCTACTTGTAAAGTACAATTTCTTGTCTCAAAAAGATGAAGAAAATCAAGAGCTTGCAAAATCATATAAGAAAATTCTGCATAAGTAATACCCGACTCTAACCTTGATTTTACCTTATCCTTAGCTAGCATATAATTAATGTTAAAATATTTACCATAATCTCTTAAAAAATCAATAATATTAATTTTGTGAATCCAATCAAAATTATTAACCACCTCAAAACCAAATATTTTTTCTGCTTGCTTTTTTAATCCATGAAAATTATGATCAACTGCTTCTTTAGAAATCATGGGTCTTTCTGAATCTGGTTTAGGATCTCCAATCAGTCCTGTAGCTCCCCCTACTAAAAGAATCGGATGATGCCCTGCCTTTTTAAGTCTTTTAGAAATTAAAAAAGATGAATAATGTCCGATATGCATCGAATCTGCAGTTGGGTCTGTTCCTATATAGAAAGTAAGTCCCCCTTTATTTAACTTTTCAATAAGATCCTCACTTGATATATCTTGTATAAGTCCTCTCCATCTTAATTCTTCATATATATTCATTTTATCCCTCCTTATGATAAGTAGCATGACAAATATCCACGCTGCTACTTGTTTCTATTCTTGTTACACCCTGTTCAATCAGGGAAATTGCCTCCTCATAGGTATCAACGTTTCCACTCGATTTTAATTCTAGCACATCATTTTTGTACTTCATAACAATATTTATATCTTCCTTACTTGTACTGCGATTTTCAAAGCCTGTAGAAGTTTTTATAAAGTGCACATATGTATGATTACATATTTCTATTATTTTTCTGATTTCCTCTTCTGTAAGATAACATGTATCAATAATTACTGTTAATACTTTTCCATCTATTGCATCTCTAACTTCCTCAATTTCATCTTGTATATAAGCATAATCGTGATCCTTTATAGCCCCAATATTCATCACAAGTTCAATTTCATCAGCACCCTCATTTACAGCTTCAATTGCCTCATATACTTTCACATCTTTGGCACTCATACCAAGGGGAAAGCCTACTACTGTACAAATCTGAATAGTTGATTTTTCAAGTATTTTTTTAGCAAATGGTACATAGTAAGGATGAACGCAAACAGCGTAAAAATGATAATCAATTGCCTCTTTACATAATTTTTCTATATCCTGAACTGTAGCAGTTGCTTTTAAATTACTATGATCTATATAACTATTAATATCCATTATTTATCCTCCTTAAAACAAAAACTATTACAAATATAAGGACGAGAAAACCCGTGGTACCACCTTATTTCATAATAGTTTATGCACTCTAATTCTTAACGCGAATATACGTTTTAACTCCTAATATGTATTTCATTTTCTATTATTGATTGGTTTTCACCATCCACCAATTCTCTCATTTCTAAATAGAAAGCTACTTTTATTATTCTTCGTTAAATCCATATTACTATAACACATCTTCATTTTTACTGTCAAATTATAAAGTATGATCATCATGTATTTTCTCAATTATTTTTTCGATTTTATTACCATATTCGATTGATTCATCATAAATAAAATCTAAAGTAGGAATATTTCTCATATCCACTCTGTCAAATAATTGCTTACGAATAAAGCCTGAGGCATTCTTTAATGCTTCTGCAATTTCCTTTTTTCTTGTATCATCTAGCACAGTATAGTATACTTTTGCATAACTTAAATCACTTGTAACTTTACAGTCTGTTATGGTTACAAACCGAATATCATGATCCTTAATTTCGGTCATTATTATATAACTGATTTCTTTAACAAGATTGCTTCCAATTCTATCTGTTTTTATACTCATGATATCACCTCATAATTTAGTATATCATGATTTACCTTACTTATGAACAGGAAAATTTTATTTTTTATAAATTGTATCTTCTGTTTTTACTATAGATAAAATTTCACTATTTTTTCTTACTGAAACGATTGCTACTGCAAAGTGATTATAGTTAGACGAAATTTTTCCTATTTGTGATATCAATTCATCTTTTTTTGATTCGTCAAAATCTATAATTAAAACATATTTAATTGGCTTTTCAACTAATTTCTTTATATAAACACATTCTATATAAGGTGTTTTTTTAAAGAATTTAACAAGTTTCTTCAACCAGGAATTTGGAACTTCATTAGCATCTGAAAAAATAATTTTTTTATCTGATTCTTCTTTTTTATTAAACAATCTATCCTTTTCAATCATAATACTTGATGTACAAGGATCAATAACAATCCCTGATATATCATCATTACGCTCATTAGCAGTTTGATATACCATATATAAGGTATCCATAACGATATGATCAAATTGTATATGAGCTATCTCACGCCATTTTTCTAGTTGCTCATTGGTACTAAAGGCGACCACATAGTTTCTCTTTGTTTGTTTATTTTGAGCATAAACATAACTCTCACTGCCATTTTCTACTTTGACTGGAATTGCATACTTTACATAAGCTAGAGACAAAATATCTTCCAATCCTGTTAAAGGATTTTCTTTATATTTTTTTATTGCATCTAAAACTTGCATATCTGGAAATTTACTATCATAATGAAAATCATTCATACCTTATCACCTATATTATTATAACACTGCTCTACTTAGAAAGTCTATCTAAAAATATAATTATCATATTTCATCTATCACCAGTTTTCTATAGTTGAATACAATAAATTAGAAAATAAAAAGGAGGTATGTGATTTGAAAAAAATTTTATTTTCAATTGGTATTGTTCTTTTAGTAGCTGTTATAGCTATTACAAGTTATTTTATGAACAAAGATGATTCTACAAAAACTAAAGTAAAAGTAGCTGAAGTTACACATAGTATTTTTTATGCTCCACAATATGTAGCAGATGCACTAGGATATTTTGACGATGAAAATCTAGATGTAGAAATCGCACTCGTACCAGGTGCAGACAAAGTTACTGCTGCGGTTTTATCAGGGGATGTTCAAATTGGTTTTTGTGGAAGTGAAGCTACCATTTATGTTTATAATCAGGGAGAAAAAGACTATTTAGTTAATTTTGCTGGACTTACAAAACGAGATGGAAGTTTCTTAGTCTCAAGGGAAAAAATTGACAATTTCAAAATTGAGGATATTAAAGGAAAAAGTGTTATTGGTGGCAGAAAAGGGGATGGATAAAAAAGTGATAATATCTATATAAAAAGGATAACTGCAAACTATATGTTATAAGTGTTATAGGAATGTTGGTTTTCCTATATATAAAGGAGGCGAGTTTATGATTTCGTATATACAGTTTATTATCTATTGTATTTGGGAATATTTTGATTATCAAAAAAGAACTTCACTGTGAAGTATCTTTTTCTATTAAATGACTTTCACCAGTCATATAATCTATCATAATTCCCTTTTGGACATTATAAACATAAACATTAAATCGAATTCCCCTACCATCATCCTCTAAAGATTCTGCTTCTATTTGAACACCATGTGCTAATAAATTATCCCCCTTAAATATAGGTGTTACTCTATATAATACGTGATTTTTTGTCTTTTTTATGTAACCTGCTACCTGATTTTCAAACAGTAACATACCTTTGGTATTCATATATCTTGTACAGGTAATTAAATTTTTCGGATTGGCGTTTTCACCTGTTAATTGATATCCAATTAAATGACAACGATTGTATAAATACTTCCCCTCAATATGATTATATTTAATGGTATGCCATCCAGAAGGTTGAATCATTCCAATACTACCACGTTTCTCAGTTGGCATCGTATCTAATCCTACTCGTGCAAATGCCTGACCACATCTACCAAGTTTATCTAAATCACTATAAACTTCTGAAATAAATTTATAATCTTCTTTTTTAAAATTAGGTTCATTATTATGAAGTATGATATAAGATTCACCATTATAATCGGGAATATCTTCTAATTCATATGCTACTTTAGATGCCACCATATGAAAACCTTGCTTCCCATCATTATAGTAAAAATGTATACAATTTATTATTAAAAAAAATAGAATGATCAAAATGATCTTTTTTATATTTATTTTTTTATATTTTTTTCTCATAATAATTCCTTACTTCCATTACTTTTATATAGTTTTAGATTTTGTAGTTAACAAGGAAGCTCTTTTATAATAAATTTCTAAAAGTTTCTCTGGAGTTTCCCCATTAAACGCCTGAATTTCTCTTCCATCTAAAATACCATCTATCAATTTTAAATCGTAACAAATATCAACATGAAAATCATCAATTGTTTTAACAAATGCTGTTAAGGATTCCTTTTGTTTATCAGTAATTTCTAAAGGCATAATAAACAAACCCATTTTTCCATACTTCTTTGCATCTCTAGTAATATTAAAAAAAACAATATGACCAAATAAACTAAAGAAATAAGCCGCTATTTCAGGTCTATGTCTATGATTCAACCGATTAAATACATTAACATCTCCATATTTATTTTTTGCAAATTTTAATAAACAATTGATATGAAGTTCATCCTTATCATGTGCATTTCCAATATTTTGAATTTCTCCTCTTACTTCTTCACCAGCACCATAAATAAATGCTAATTTATAATCTTCCATAATTTCCTCCACTTATATACATTCTTATCTTCTATATTATTTTATCATACTTTTAGAGAAATATTTTTAAATTTAAAATATATTTCTACTTTCTTATTCTCTGTTATATAGATTTTATCAATTAAACTAGCGAGTAAAGCTCTACTAGGAGACTTTAGTTTTATTATCTGCTCTAGTCTATTTCTTTCCGCTTGATAATAATCCTCGTTTTTAAACTTAGATAATTGCCCTTCCAATTGCATTAAATTTTTTTTATATAATACAATTTCATCTTCTAATTCCGTTATAATAGTTTTATATTTTTCAGAAGAAATACATTGTTTAATCATATCTATATAAGCTCTATCAATTGCTTTTGATGAAACAGTTATTTTTTGTATCTCTTGTTTTATTTGATTTTGTATTTTTTGTTTTTTTCTATTATTTATATTTTGATTATATAATTTTTGGAGCAATTGTTCTTTATTTAAAGAGGCTTTTATAACATCTCTCAGCTTATCCAAAATCAGATTCTCTAATACCTGATAATTCATAGTATGTGGTGTACACACTTTATGTTTACTATATTTGCGATAATATGTACATCCTAAATAATACCTCTTTCCATCACTACTTTTGGTAATTCCTATACTATGACCACATTCTCTACAATAAAGAAATCCTTTTAATAATTTATCATTTGTGCCATTTGTTTTTCTAGTTTTTTTCAGTAGATTTTGTACAGTATGAAATATTGTTTGATCAACAATAGCTTCATGTGTATTTTCTACAATAATCCATTCCTCTTTTGGGACTCTTGTTTGCTTTTTTAATTTATAATTAATTTTGGTTCTTCTCCCTTGTGTTATATTTCCAATATAAGTTTCATTGGTAAGCATCTCTGATATGGTTCTCGCACACCATAATGAATAAGATTTAGAAGTTTTATTTCTATTTAAGTGAGCATAATTGCTTGGATTGGGAATTTTTTCATTTGATAAAATATCAGCAATTTGACTAGCACTCTTTCCATGATAGGCCATCATAAAGATTCTCTGAACAATTGGGCTTACCTTATCATCAATCATTAATTTATGATAATTTTCCTTGCTTCTCTTATATCCATAAGGAGCTTTCCAACCTGTAAAATATCCCTTTTCTTTTCTAGATTTTAAAGCACTTCTTACCTTTTTAGAAATATCTAAGCAATAACTTTCGTTCATTCCATTAGCAAGCCAAGCATATTCTTTAGAAACACTTGGTATAAAGGAATCATAATCATTATTAATCGCAATAAATCGTACCCGATAAATGGGAAAATACTCATCTAAATAATAAGCAACTTTACTATTATTTCTGCCTAATCTTGATAAATCCTTTACTACCACCATATTAATAATTCCTTTTTCAATATCTTTGATCATTTTTTGAAAACCAGGTCTATCAAAATTGGTTCCCGTAAAACCATCATCTACATATTCAGCAACATAATGAAACTGGTTTTTGTTTAAAAAGGAGAGTAACAACTCTCTTTGACTTACAATGCTACTACTTTCTTTTTCCTTCTCATCTTCTCTAGAAAGTCTAATATAGATCCCTGCATTAAATTCTTTATTTTTATTCAATATTTTTCGATTCGATACTACAATTCAGAAGGCAAAAAACAATCTAATGAATCGGATCCTAATAAAAAACTCTCTATAATTTCTTGTAAAGACATCCCATCTTCTTTAAATATAACTTTCATTTTATAAACGCCTCCCATTAAATCATATGGTATTTAAAAAAAAACATGTTTTTTTATTATTCTTCCTCCCTTATTATTGTTATATATAAAGTTGTTAGCCATCATTTCATATAGTAAATTTGATTCTTTTGATAGTATACTAGAAGAAGAATCCTTTAAACTGGATATTCCAAGCTTCACGTTAGCTATTAATTCTCTAAAAATCATCTATTTTTTCTTTTTTACCCCTTCCATCAAATATGGTTATTTATTATGATGAAAACATTATAATTTGCAAATGAAATTATCACTTTTGTAGTTGAGGGGGTGGTATGCCAGAAATGACATTTGAATGGGCACTCAAACAAAACGGTGTAGACCCTAAAAAAGATGTATCAATTGATACAAGTATTGCTTTTTCTGCAATGGGTGGTGCTTTTATGGGAGGAACTGGAGACTTTGTTACTCTATTTGAACCAAATGCTTTACAAATTGAAAAACAAGGATATGGATATGTCGTTGCATCTATTGGAGAATTAGGTGGTGTTGTACCTTATACAGCATATAATGCTAAGAAAAGCTATATCGAAAAAAATCCTGAAGTCATTAAAGGATATACAAAAGCCATTCAAAAAGGGCTAGATTTTGTACATAATAATACAGATAAAAAGGTAGCTGAAACCATTCGTGATTATTTCCCAGATACATCCATGAATGATTTAATTGAAATTGTAAAAAGATATAGAAAAGCAGACTCATGGTTTACTACTACATACATTGAAGAGGAAAATTATCATCATATAGAAGAAATTATGGAAAGTGCTGGAGAGCTTACTAAAAAAGCCCCATTTGATAAATTAGTAGATAATTCATTCTCAAAGAAATAATGAAACCTATTTTAAAAATCAAAAATCTTAGAAAAATTTATCATACTGAGAAAAGTGAAATTTTAGCAGTAGATGATTTTTCTTTTGATTTATATGATGGCGAATTTATATCTATTGTTGGCCCTAGTGGCTGTGGAAAATCTACTATTTTATCAATTCTATGTGATCTTGAAGAACGTTCCTCAGGGGATATACATGTTAAAGAAGGATATTCAATAGGATATATGCTACAAAGAGACAGTTTGTTTGAGTGGTTAACTATTTTAGAAAATTGTTTACTTGGCCTAAAAATTAGTAAAAAATTAACAAAAGAGAATAAGGAATATGTCATTCATTTGTTAAAGACATATGGATTATATGAATTTAAAGATAGCTATCCAAATACGTTATCTGGTGGAATGCGACAAAGAGCTGCTCTAATTCGAACATTAGCTACCAAACCAGATATTCTTCTTTTAGATGAACCATTTAGTGCTCTTGATTACCAAACTCGATTAGCTGTATCTGACGATGTATATCGTATATTAAAACAAGAAAAGAAAAGTGCGATTATGGTATCACATGATATATCAGAATCGATTTCGATTTCAGATAAAATAATAATTTTATCTAAAAGACCTGGAAAAATAAAAAAAATAATTGATATAAAATTAAGCAATAAAAAAAATCCTATTGAAAATAGAAAAGCAAAAGAATTTTCCACATACTATGATCTAATATGGAAAGAGATTGATTTTCATGTATAGTGATGAACATAAAAAATATCTAAAACAATTAAAAATTAAAAAAATATCGATTCGTTTGATTCAAATCCTAATCATTGTATCTTTTGTTATTATATGGCAACTATGTGCTGATTTACATATTATTAATACCTTTATCACCTCTTCCCCTAAAGATGTTATACAGACTATTTCTAATTTAATAAAATCGGGTGATTTATGGAAACATATTGGTATTACATTTTATGAGACAATGATTAGCTTTTTGCTAGGAACTTTTATTGGTATATGGATTGCTATTATATTTTGGTGGAATCATTTTATAGCGAAAGTTATGGACCCATACCTTACTATTTTAAATAGCCTACCTAAAGTGGCACTAGGCCCTATTTTAATCATATGGGCTGGGGCTGGTATGCGTTCTATTATTCTTATGGCTCTTATGATTTCCGTTATTATTACTATTATTAATGTATATGATGGTTTTAAACAAACGGATATTCATAAAATTACACTTTTGAAATCATTTAAAGCAAAAAAATGGCAAATTTTCCTTTATGCTATTCTACCAAGTAATTTTTCTACGATTATTAGTTCTTTAAAAATATGTATTAGTATGTCTTTAATCGGGAGCTAAGACATATGTAGAGAAAACTCTATATTTTTTATGTTAGCTTTCACTAACATTCCAATATATCTTTAGTGTTTTCCCATCTACAACTATTTTATCTAGTAATTGTTCTACGACATTTCTTTTTTCTTTAAATTCCATGCCCGTCCAAACACTTTCTAGATTTTTAATTTTATCATAAGTTTTTGTTGCTCTTTCTTTTTCTTTTATATTTTCTAGCTCTTTTTTTATATCAGACTTTTCACTTGTTAATTTAGCAAGTTCTTTTTTTATTTCTTCATTTGCTATATTATCTGAAAGTAATTGAATTAAGTTTTCAATTTTTTTCTGTGTCTTATCTAGTCTTATATTAAGTTCATCAACAAGATTTGTTTTAGATAAATCAAAAGTACTCCTAAATAACTCTTCATTTAAAGACATGGCAAATAATTGTTCTAAGAAGTTATCCTCAATTTCAAAACTATCAAGTCTTATATTATTACAATTCGGATCTTTGATTAATTTTGGTTTACTCTTTTGTTGAGAGTAGCAATAACAAATAATTCTTTGTCCCCATTTTTGATAACGATACTTTGCTCCACAATTACCACAATATATTTTACCTGATAATAAGTAATGACTTGCATGTTGATTCTTGCTTCTTTGTTTTTCGATTGTCTGTAATTGTTGATATTCTTCTTCGCTGATTATTGCTTCATGTTTGCCATCATAAAGTTCACCTTTAAATGGAATCTTCCCTAAATTGGTTTTAGAACTTAATATTCCTTGAATCCACGATTCATCATATCCTGTTACTTTAGAAAGTTCATTATAACTATAACCTTGAAGTCTTAGTGTTTTCATTAAATCGAATATTACTTTTCTTTCTTCATTAATAACAAGCATACCTGTTTTTTTATCATAATCATAAGCGAAAGGAGTTTTACCTCCACCTCGCCAATAACCATCTTCAGCTCGTTTCTTTAATCCTAATCTTGTTCTTTCAAGAATGGTTTCTCTTTCAAGTTGAGCAAAAACTGAAAGTACTCCTATCATAGCTTTTCCAAATGGAGTGGTTGTATCAAAGTTTTCTCTTATCGAAATAAAGCCAACACCATATTTGTTGAATACTTCTTCAATTAAATAAAGAGTATCTTTTTGACTTCTTGAAATTCTATCTAATTTAAAAACCAGTACTGTATCAATTCTCCCATCTTTACAATCTTGTATTAATTTCTTAATTGCAGGTCTATTTAAATCTTTACCACTAAATCCTGGATCCGTATAAACTTCATAATCTTCCCATTCTTTACTTTTAAGATAACTTTTCAGCAAATCTATTTGTGCTTCTATTGAATAGCCTTCTACTTGAGCATCTGTAGATACACGAACATAAAGAGCTTTCATTTTTTTTACTTCTGCTTTTATAGTATTAATATTTGTTCCTCCTTCTTTTATAAAAGCATTTTTTGTAAAAAAACTTGCAACTACATAATACCATTTTTATACAAAAAATGAAATGCTTATAGATTATTACACTTCTTTTAAATACTTCTTTAATAATGTATATATTAAAGGATAATTTAAAATTATTTCTTTCGGTTCTAATTTCTTTCCATCTTTATTGTAGTTCTCAACCGTTAAATGCATATAAACAGCTCCCTTTCTTAATTATATTTTTAAGACACAAGACTAATTACATTAAAAAAAGACTAATTAGAAATTCTACTTTCTAACGAGTCTTTATAGGTTTCTAAATATTCGATATACTTTGTTCTAAAATACTTTTCATTTAGCCATTTAACACCAATTGAAGAAACATAAACTTTTCCATACTTAATATATTTAAGTGGATAAGGAAAATGTTTTTGCATTCTATTTGTTGCTACTCCTATGGCATTTTTTGTTTTGTTAAAATGAGTTCTTAAATATTTTAATGGTAGATCACAATACTCTAGTCTTTCATGTGGAATTTTTAAATAATCTTCCAACACTTCAATATAACTTTCAAGAAATTTAATTTTTAAATCTTTAGGATTTCCTTTTTTTAATTCTACTTCTTTAAACCAAATCAAACATTCTACTGATACCGAAGTAATGGTAGATCCATCTACTGTTGACTTTCGATATCGAAACGCATTATACCATTTAGAGTTCTTCTCTAATTTTTTTATGATCTTAAAATGCTCTTGATAAGAAAATGAAAGTTCCTTACAAAGAATATTATAAGGATCTACATAAATTTTTCCTATAAAATTTCCTCCTTTTCCTTAAAATTTAGGGTTACTGAAATTGATCTTTTTTACTACTTAAACTATCAAGCATGGTGTCTACACACCCATTTACTCGTTAGGGCACATCCCTAAGACCCTCGATTAGTCTCCGACAGTTTAGAGATTTTTTCAAAATCAATTATTAAATCTTCAAAAAAACAACCAATATTATTACTAATTTTTATGAAAACCTTTTTTTATAGCTTCATGTTTTATTTATAAAACTCACGCTCCTTTCTCTTTAAAAACATAAAAAAGGACATGAAAAAAGAGAGACAATATATCTCCCTAAAGTCCAATTTTATATTTTTAATTCTATTTATATCAATTCATATTGAACTAATATTAAAACAATTATATAGGTTAATAAAAAAGATTTAATCAGCAAACTATAACTGAAAACAATTATTTTTGCCAAAGAAAAACCTACAAAAATTGTAAGTCTTTATCTCATCTTCTAATTTTCCTATATTACCATAATAACACATTTTAAGCGGAAGGTAAACGGAAATTAAAATAAAATTAATAGTCGTTTTTCCCTTTATTTATAAGGTTTTGCAAAAATTTTGAAAATTTACTTTTTCACACTTTTTCAAAAAAACAAAAAGTTCCATTTTTAATATCAAAATTTAATAAGGATTTTTAACTATAAACCAAATAGTTTTTAACTATCTCAATTAGAAATGCTTCGATATTTTCAATTTAAAGTTTCTATTAATTCAGCAACAGTATTACAAAGTTTATTTGTTGCTTTATAAACAACTTCCTCAGAATTTTTCATACCATAACCATTATATTTTAAAATCATTTCTACATCATTAGCTCCATCACCAATAGGATAAACGTCAGTATCAGATATATTTTCAATTTTTAATATTTTTTCAATAGCCTTTCCTTTATCCGTTTTTATAGAAATAATTTCAACTAAATAATATTTTTTCGTTATTATAACATAGGATTTAACTGTTTCTTTCCAATTTTCATTTATAACTTCAGATAAATCTTTAGCAGACTTTTCATCTTTCATTTCTAACATAATTTTTGTAAGTTCATCTGATACATCTTTTATATCTTTTTTCATAATATCAAAAAGAATTATGTGTTCTAAATTTTCATTAGATTTTACTATATCTAAAATCTCAATGCCAATATTTTTTGGAATTAGACAAGCATCAATAACTTTTTCATTTTTATCTAGAATAACTCCTCCATGATTTACAATTAAATAATCAAATGGAATAGGATATAAATCGAGTTTTCTTTTTAAATCTAGATAACTTCTACCTGTAGCAATTACAAATAAATTTCCATTATTTCTAAATTTTTGAATTGCTTCAATATTTTTTGTTATATCATTTTCACTTGTATCTAAAGTTCCATCATAATCACTAAAAATAATTTTTCTCATTTAATTTACCTCTAATTCTATTGTTTTTAGCCTCAATATTCCATTTTATAACCCCATAAATATTTATTAATAAATAACCAATAGATACAAGCAACATCATTACTGATCCATTTCCACCATTTATTACAGTTATAATCCAAATTATTAAATCTATAATATTATTTATTAACCATAACCACCATGATTCTTTAAATCTTAATATCATTAATATTACGCCACAAAGATTTATACAATTTGAAGTAGCATCCATAAATGCCAATCTTTGAGTTGGTATTAAAGTTAATAAATAACCTAAAATAATACTTCCTATTATACAAGATAAAGTTATAATAATAGAATTTTTTAAAGTAAATTCTCGTACCTTAACATTCTTATCATCATTTAGGTTTTTGTTCCAAGTAATAAAACCATTAATTTGAAGTGGAGAAAATATAAATATATAAAAGAAAAAGATCCCAAATAAATTATTTTTAAAAGCAACATATCCCATTAACAAGTAATTTATTAAACCTAGTATATAATTTATTCTTTTCCCTTCACTAGCAAAATAAGCACATAAAAGTCCTGTTAAAAGAATCGTTCCACCAATAATCAAATCATTTGAAATAATACCTGATATGACTGAAATAATTAAACTTAAAATTGCTATTATTAAATATTTCTTATTCATTTGTTATAACCACCCATTTTCTTTTATAAAGATTCAATAAATTTAATTAATAAATCATATGTTTTTAACCATGAGCTGATATATGTTGTTTCCGCTGTTGTATGAATATTTTCCATATTAGCCCCAATAGAAATTATGTCTAATTCATCTATTCTTTTCTTTATTGAAGAACATTCAGTTCCACCATGTCCAATTTTTTCTTTTGGATATTTATTAAATTTGTTGAAATATAAATCTTTATATTTATTTAACAATTCTGATTCTTTATTAACTTTCCATATAGAATCTATATATATTTCATCAACTTGGAAATTATTATTTAATGCTTTACTTTTATTGCTAATATCTTCTAATTCAACTTGATCAATACTTCTAACAATATAATTAATTTTCACTTCATTATCTTTTGTTCTTATCATACCTAAATTTCCAGAAGCAGTACCAGATATATATCCACATTTCAAATCTAATATTTCACTTATAATATTTCTAGTATCTTCACCTGAAAAACAATATTTATTATCTACCTTTTCTATTTTAGCTGATAAATCTTGAAATATTTTCTCAACATCAATATTTGTATTAATTATAACTTCACAATAAGTCGCTAAATCATTTTCAAATGTTCCACCATTTATACTTTTTAAAAGAATATCTTTATTTTTTAATATCCTTGCCATTGTAGTGATTGCATTGTATGATGATAACTCTATATTCTCTCCAGAGTTACCACCTGGAAAACTGTCTATTAATATTTTATAACTAGGTGAATTATTTTCAATTATTTTTCCTTTAGTAGAATATTCATTTAATATATCTCCATCGGAGCCATTAACTACAACATTATCTTTATCATAATCTAAATTTACTAATCTTTTACTTTCAACTTTATCATATGGAAAATTTACTACTCCATTAAATGTAGTTTCTTCTTCAGTAGTAAAAAGAAATTCTAGATCAGGATGCTTTAAGTTATTATCTTCCATAATAGTCAACATCATAGAAAGTCCAACACCTTGATCTGCACCTAAAGAAGTATCCTTAGCTGTTACTTTATCCCCATCAATGATTACTTCAATTCTATCGTTATCAAAATCATGATTACTATCTTTACTTTTAACACATACCATATCTAGGTGTGCCTGTAGTGCTATTGGTTTAGAATTAATATTACCTTTTTTCTTAATTAAAACATTATTATTTTCATCTTTAAAATAGTATAGATTATTTTCTTTAGCAATATTAACAAAGAAATCTGCTATTTTTTGTTCGTGTCCTGATTCTCTAGGTATTCTAGAAATTCTTAAAAAATTGTTAATTAAAGTTTCTCTCATATATTATCCTTCTTTTATTACTAATCAACATATTTATGTTGTTCACTTGTCCACGCTGGTGTACAAGGAACTGCTGCTTCAAAATTACCATCAAAGGCATAGCATTCATTTTTATTTATAACAATTACGTCTCCTTGATTAAAATTTATCTTTTCATCACTATCTTTCATATACATAATTCCATTACCATTAATGATATATAATAACTCTTTACAATTTGTATTTACTTGAAAGCCAGACTCTGGACTTCTACTATTTATTTTTATTACCGCAAAATTTATATCTTTATCAGTTGAAGGATAATCCATACCTGAATAACCATCTCCACTATAAAATTCTGCTTTTTCTTTTTTAATAAATTCCATTTCATATTTCCTTTCCTTAGTAAGTATTTTGTATGTTCCTTTCTCCATACAAAATACTATAATCTGTATGGAGAAGGGAACATTATTCTTGCGTTTCTATACTTTTAGTTTCTAGTACTAATTCATCAAAATCAGATATATACTTTTGATCTTGCACTACACGATATTTTTCATATTCATCTAATGCTAATTTATCTGCTATTTCCCTTTTAATTTTGCCATTATCTTTTAAAATGTTATATTCATTTAAATTTAAAAACATTTCTAATTTATCTTTCCATTCTTGCATAGAAATAATATGTCCTAATTTAACCTGTCTTTCAGCAAAATCTAAATACATAGATACTAAATTATTAAGTTCTTTTATTTCTTCTTCTAATAGATAGTTTTTAGCAATTACAACATCAGTTTCAAGTATTTTTCCATCAGGAGCATTCTTCCAAGTTTTGAGTCCCATGTAGTCTTTTTTTGAATCAACTCTATTATATATAATCTCTGGTGCTGTCATTCCTGTGATTGCAAAGTGTAATTTATTTTGCACATTTTTATAGAACTCTTTTGTTGTTTCACTATTTTTGTCATAATCATAACTGCATTCTTTATAAATATCGGTAATCTTTTGATAAAATCTTCTTTCACTAGCTCTAATTTCTTTAATTTTAACTAATAATTCATCGAAGTAATCTTTACCAAACTTAGGTCCATTTTTTAATAACTCTGTGTTTAAAACAAATCCTTTTTTAATATACTCTTTTAAAGTATTTGTAGCCCATATTCTAAAATCAGTAGCTTCTTT
>CANPPW010000009.1 GCA_947576095.1 uncultured Mycoplasmatota bacterium
TTGTTTGTAAACAGGTTTATCCTGCTTTTATTTTGTTTTGATTATTTTAGAAAAAATGAGTTTTTGATGGCCATAACTTCGGCCATAAGTATGACTATTATTTTTCCTATTTTTGTAATTTGGATAACTATTATTTTAGTTATCTTGTTTTGTTTGTATGGCTGTATAAAAGAAGTAAGTGCGTTATAATTTCTTTAAGATATTTTAAAGAAAGTTGGTGCGTAACTATGATATGAATTGTTTAAGAATTTAAAGGGGGTAATAATTTATGCAAGAAAGAAGTGATAAGAAATTAGAACATTTAAAATCTTATGTAATAGAAATTGCTATACTAGAATTTATCAAAGATAATAACTTGATTGATAATAACGAATATAAAAAAATCAAAAATAAAATTGAAAATGAATATGCAAAATACAATAAATTAAACAATTCAGAATATAGTTTTGCATAATAAAAAATATTTGAAATATGCTATTCTTCAACAATTATGGAAAGGAATAAATGAATAATAAAAACGTTGAAGTAATAGCACCAACTTCTAAAACTATGTGCTTAAAAGGAAATGTGAAATATAAACTTATTCGTACTTGTGCTTATTGTAGAGTTTCAACAGATAATGAAGATCAGAAGACGAGTTATGACTCACAACGAATCCATTATAAAAATATGATAGAAGAAAATCCAGACTGGGAATTTGTAGGAATCTATGCTGATGAAGGTATAACTGGTACTCAAACGAAAAAACGAGAACAATTTAATCAGATGATGAGTGATGCTTTAAATGGTAAGATTGACTTGATATTAGCAAAATCTATATCAAGATTTGCTCGTAATACTGTTGATACTTTAAAATGTGTAAGACTACTTCGTGAACACAATGTAGATGTCTTCTTTGAGAAAGAAAACATTCACACACTAGGTTTATCGAATGAATTATTTTTAACTTTATACAGTGCTTTTGCTCAAGCAGAAAGTGAATCTATTTCAGAGAATGTAAAAGCTGGAGTTCGTATGAAAATGAAACGTGGTGAATTGGTAGGAAAGTATGCTCCATTTGGATATTTATACGATAAAGAAAAAGATATGATTTATCCAGATGAAAATAAAAAAGATATTGTTACTTATATTTTTGAAGAATATTCTAAAGGTGTAGGTTTCAGAACAATTGCTCTTAACTTGAATAATTTAGGAATACCTAGTCCATCTAATTTAAAATGGTGTCATGCGTCAGTACGAAGAATAATTGTAAATGAAAAATATGTAGGAGATTTAAGGACTGGTAAATACTATTGTGATAATGTCATAACACATAAAAGAAAAGTTAATTATGGCGAAAAAGAACAATTTTTTACAACTAACCATCACAAACCGATTATCTCTCGTGAACTATGGGATAAATGCCAAGAAATACTAAACATCAGAAGTAAGATTATCAATCCAGACGGTAATAGAGATAAGTTTAGTAGGAAGTACCCATTCAGTAGTAAAATCTTTTGTGGAATATGTGGAGAGAGATTTATTAGGCGTTCTTATAAAATCAAAAGTAATGGAAAAGAAGTTGCTTATTGGGTTTGTCGAAGTCATCGTAATAAAATTGATTGTTCTAACCTTATACACTATAAACAAGAAGAACTAGAAGATATATTTGTAATTGCTTATAACAAATTATTTCAAGATAGTGATAAATACATCAATTCATTTATGAAAAAAGTAAATGAAGTCATCAATGAAAATCAGGATTATAATAATCAAAAGAAGATAAAAGAAGAAATATCAAAACTTGAAAATAAGTTATCTAATTTGATTGATTTACAACTTGATGGATCTATTTCAAAAGAGATACTGAATCAGAAAAATCAAGAAATTTCTAACAAAATTAAAGAGTACGAGCAACAGCTAAAAGATAACGAAAATATAGAGTTAACTAGAAGACAAAAATTAGAACAAATTGATAAAATTTCTAATACCTTAAAACAATACAAAGGTCTTACTAAATTTAATGAGGAAGTATTTAATAGTCTAGTAGATAAAATCATCATTGGCGAAAAGTTGGAAAGTGGTGAAGAAAATTTTTATAAGATTAAATTTATTCTTAAAACTGGAGAATTAGTGAGTGAAAATCTACCGAATGGAAAACTAGATATTGGCACTAACTTTGGTAAATATGGTTTCTCGATAACAAAACAAGAGTTAGAACAAAAAGAAGACAATATGTCTGCCTATGTATTACAACGTCACTCTAATATACAGACCAGCTATCTTTTTTACATCATCATACATCAATTATCATCTCCCTTTTTCTAATTTTTCAAAAAAAGAGAAGTAAAGGTACTACAAACTAATACTTTTACTTCTCAAAATAAGTCTTTGTAAATCAATTAAATAATACAACATTTTTCTTATTTTGTCTATTACCTAGAAAGCATTAGTTCATAGATTTTATGTAGTTTTCTAATTCTGATATTTTAATTTTCTTACTTAGATTATTGATATAGATTTCATTTGAATAATTAAAGGCAAGAAACATTACATTATTGATAATTATTCTATGAGGTTCTATGTAGTTTAAGTTTGTCTTATCAATATTCCTTATACTACCATTAATAATTGTTGGAGTAGTGTTACAAAAATCACATATTATTTCTAATCTTTTCCTTAAAGATTCCTCCATATCAATTTCTTTTTTGATTACTTTAATCATAGACACCAACCTTTCTATGATTTTTTCTTAAAACGAAAAAACCAATCATTTCTGATTGATTCTATATCTAAAAGTTCGAATAGTTCGAACAGATTTCCCAATGGTGGAGCTGAGGAGAATCGAACTCCTGTCCGAAACTACGTAATAATAAACCTCTACAAGTTTAGATATTATATAAAAGTCCTATAAGATAAAGATAATATCAACCAATCTTATAGCAAGTCTATAAATATTCATTATAGTGGTTAGACTTCACTATAATATATCTCATTTATATGAGCCTTCTAAAATCCCAATGAGAAAAAGATTGAAGAAAGCCGTATACCTTTTAAATTAGGCAAAAGCAACTTGATTCGAAGTGAATAAGTTAGCTAATACGTTTTTAGCTTTTTTAGCATTTATTTTTGTTTATGCTTAACGTGCATCTCCGACTTGCCATCTATTACGCAGTAGTCCCGTCGAAACCAAGCAGCCCCATAACACATTCATTGTAGCATATATTTTAAACTGATACAAGTGAAATGAAGATAAAATATGTGCCATTTTTCTCCAAAAACATATAAAAACTATGAAATAAAAAAGTAAAATTTAATTTCAAAGAGAGAAATCTATAAAATAGACATTTTAAAGTATAAGAATTTATGAAACAATTTAAAAAAACAGATATCTAAAGATTAATACAAGTTATTCAAATAACAATATACTTTAAATAAGATATATTATAGGTAATAAAACAAATAAAATTATGATAATGAGAATGTATTTTCTATAGGGAAGGAGAATAGATCTTAATTTTGTAGATTAGATAATTGATAAATTTAAAGCAATATTTAAATAAGAATGAACTGATTGAATTGTATAAATATTCTATATATAATGAAATAAATATAGTATTAGTAGATTGCGAGACTTATGGAATAACTACTAATAATGGAAAAAAAATTAGTAATAGATGAAAATTTAGATGAATATGTGCTATAATTTATACGTGATATAGAAAAAAATATCATCTATAATAATAATTTACTCTATGAATTATATTAAATCTACAATCTTATTTGAGGTTTTAGATCTATGTCATTTTAGATGGTATTAAAACTCCAATATGGAATTACTTATTAAGTGAAGGTTTTACATCTATGTCAGTTGATTTTAGAAAAAATAGATTCTGTAGAGTTTATTTTTTTCTTTTACGGGTAATCTTTTATATAAGTAGATAGATACATTTCAAGATTATTAATATTTTGTTTGATTTTTAAATTATTCTTAGAAAATTTATATCACTTATAAAATAAAAATCATATATATGATTTTTAAAACTTGCTATTATGTTGTTAAATTTTATGATATTTTTTATTTCACAAATGTATAAAAAATATGGTTTTTAAATTGATAATTTTTCATTTTGTAAAAATTATGCTATAATACGCATGCGAAGAAGGTGATTTTATTGAATCTAATCTCAAGTAGTTGTGTATTAGATGTGTATAAGGGTATTCATAAATATTTAACAGATTTGATTACAAAAGAGGAAATACAAGGGTATGAGTGTAATTATTCATTATTTATAGATTATGCTCAATATGTATATAAAAAAGAAGTGATGAATACCAATTTAAAAAAATGGAATTATAATAATTATGATGTTTTATTTGTACAAGATAATTCAATGTTTATAGAGAGTGGTCAAGGAAACGTTTCATCTTTAGTAGGTGCTGAATATCTAGTTGGACAGAGAAATAATAAAATAGAAGAATTAGCAGACAAAATTCATTCTAGTCTAGATTTAAGTGGGGTAGAAGATTATGATAATTTTGCACCCTTTTTAAAAGAAATAGAAAATTTAATTTGTGAAGAAGCATCTTTATTATATGATTCTAGTATTTTGAACATGATTGCCTCTAGTCAACTCTATATAGGCAACAACGATAAAATCCATCTACTAGTTAAAAATGCTATTTATTTAAAAGCCCAAAAATATTTTTTGGAGCATTCAGAAATGATACTAGGATTTTTAATTCATAAACTACATTTTTTAGATTTGTTACATAGTAGAAGAAAAACAGAGTGCCTTTTGGCTATAGATTATATTGCTACATTGGGACAGAATTTAAAATCTTATGTTAAAGGGAATCTTTCTCCAATTGTATTCACAAAAAATTTAAGAGACAATCGGGTAGATAAGATTTTAAAAGATCATAAAATAAAAAATTGTGTTTATCATTGTTACTTATTGATGTTAAATATTATTCTTGGAGATATGGAAGCGATTTTATTACCAGAATATATCAATCTAGAAGAAATAAAAGAAAAACAAAAAAAGTATGATATACTAAATTAAGAGTAGGTGAGAAAATGAAAATAAACCATGTAGAATTGACTGTAAGTGCAGTAAGAAGAAGTCAGTATCCTACAGATAATAAACCAGAATTTTTATTAGTCGGTAGATCTAATGTTGGGAAAAGTAGCTTCATCAATACAATTACAGGCAGAAAGAATTATGCAAGAACATCAGCTACACCTGGAAAAACACAAACAATTAATTTTTATTTTGTAGATGAAACTTTTTATCTTGTTGATGCACCAGGATATGGATTTGCTAAAATAGGAAAACAAGATAAAAAAAAGTTTGGTCTGATGATGGAAGATTATTTAAAAGAAAGGCCTAATTTAAAGCAGGTATTTATGCTTATTGATTTTAGACATAAGCCTACATCAGATGATGTTATGATGTACCAGTTTTTGAAACACTACCATATCCCTGTAACTATTGTTGCAACGAAAGCAGATAAAGTAGGAACAACCCTACAACAAAAACAAAGGAATTTAATTTTTAAAGAATTAGATCTAGTAGTAGGGGATGACTTTATTGTATTCTCAAATGTGAATAAAACTGGTAAATTAGAAGTACATGATAAAATCTATAGAACATTATAAAGTACCTAAATGATTCATTTACATACACTGTAATAGGTGACTTTCATGAAAATAGAATATATACAAGATACAATTATAATATATATTCATACATATGATCAAAATGGTATGAATTTTAAGAATAAAGAAAAAGTGGAACAATATTTTAGAGAATTGTTTCTTAAATTAAAAAAAGATTATGAGATTGCATTATCTGGTTTTTACCATATTAAGGTATATACAGATGCCTATTATGGAGCAATTTTAGTATTAGAAAAAGAAGAATTTGAGTATTATCCTTCCTTTGATGAAACACTAGATATGCAAATTATAATAGATGATATGAAAAAAATCTTATTTAAATGTGAAGATTGTTTAGATTTTTTAAAAAAAGATTGTTGGATCTATGAGTATCAATCTTTATATTATATAGAACTTAAGTGTAAAGAAGATACAAAATTTATGGGGAAACTTTTAGAGATAGCAACTCCCATTTTTGGAGAAGATGTAGAAAAAGTATTGAGATATGGTAAAAAGATAAAGTAAAAGAGGTGGAATTATGCGTAGAAATGTGGTAGCATTAGTTGGAAGACCAAATGTGGGGAAATCAACTCTATTTAATAAATTAGTAGGTAAAAAGATGGCTATTATTGAAGATAATCCTGGTGTAACAAGAGACCGTTTATATGGAGTAGGCTATTTTGATTCTTACAGTTATCATTTAATTGATACAGGAGGAATTGACCTTGGGAAAGAGGATTTTAATGCAGAAATTCGAATGCAAGCCTCTTTAGCAATTGACGAAGCTGATGTAATATTATTTGTAGTTGATGGAAAAGAAGGAATTGTATCAGGAGACCAAATTGTAAGAGATATGCTTTTAAAATCAAATAAAAAGGTTATTGTTGTTATTAATAAAGTAGATAGTAAATTATCAAAGGAGCACATGTACGATTTTTATGAACTGGGATTTGATTGTTATCAGGCAGTGAGTGCTGAACAAGGAGAAGGCATTTATGAACTTCAGATGGAAATGACCAAGGATTTTAAAGATGTTTCGGAAGAATATCCTCAGGATGTTTTAAAGTTTTCCATTATTGGTAGACCTAATGTAGGGAAGAGTAGTTTGGTTAATGCTATTTTAAATGAGGATAGAGTCATTGTTTCCAATGTGGCTGGTACTACTAGAGATGCTATAGATACTCCATTTACTTATCATGGGAAAGATATGGTTGTTATTGATACAGCTGGTCTTCGAAAACGTGGTAAAATTTATGAAAATGTTGAGAAATATAGCTTACTTAGAACCTTAAAAGCTATTGATCGTTCTGATGTTTGCTTAATTGTGATAAATGCGGAAGAAGGAATTATAGAACACGATAAGCATATAGCTGGGTATGCTATATCGGCTGGTAAATCCGTTGTTTTAGTGGTTAACAAATGGGATACAATTGATGAGAAGGATGCAAAAATGAAATCTTTTACAAATGAAATTAGGGCACAGTTTGCTTTTATGAGTTATGCACCAATTGTCTTTTTATCAGCACTTACTAAAAAAAGAATACATACATTAATTCCACAAGTTGAAAAAGTTTATATGAATAGTAAAAGGGAAATTAAGACAAGTATTTTAAACGATGTTATTGAGGAGGCTTATGCATTAAATCTTCCACCTACTTATAAAGGAAAAAGATTAAAAATCTATTTTGCCAATCAAGCGAATATAAAACCACCAACCTTTGATATTCGTGTTAATAGCAAAGGTCTTATTCATTTTTCATATGAAAGATATCTGGAAAATAAAATAAGGGAATCTTTTGATTTTGAAGGAACTCCTATTGTATTACATTTTAAAAATAAGGGAGAAGAAAAAATCTAACTAATAAAAAACTGATGTTAAAGACTTAATGCATCAGTTTTATTGTATAAAACATTTTTAAACAGAAAATTGTATAAAATTCATAAGTTCTTGAAGATATTCTTCACTCACATCTTCTTTTAAATTTGGATTAGATAGTTCAAAATATAAAAATAGTGAATGATTGGTATTAAGTGCATTTTTTCCCATACTTTGTTCCGTTTTAGCTTCTCCTTTGATGATGATGTAACCACTTATACTAGGACCTAGAGTTGAGTCTTCATAAAAACTGTAATAAATTTTTTTATTTTTTATAGTTGTTTCTTTTTTAAAGTAAGCACTATAAGAACCTCTGTTTGAGTATAATTTAGTAGATATTACAGTCGCTTTATCTACCTTCAATGTTGCATAATCTGATAAGTTTATTTTGGAAATCAATCCTTTATTTGTAATTGTTTCAATTTGCTCTGCTGTATCTTTCATTGTATTAAAAGTATAACTTTCATATTTATCAACTTTGGCAGAAGCAAATGTTTGAATTGCTGAGGCGTATTCTAAAGAATTGATAAGATAATGGTTGGGAACATTGATAGTTAGAACTTCAAAAGATTGTTCACTATCATCTAATATGCCCATTTTTACAGGAATTAATTTTGTCGATTTGGTATAATTTGTATATATTTTCCCTAGATTTTCTGGGGTTTCCTTTTTTGCTTCTGTAGAGTTTTTATTTTCATTCCTTTTTGTTTTTGTATTTTGGTTTATACAACCAGTTATAGCAATTGATAAAATACTAATAAATAATAAAACTATTAATTTCTTTTTCATTTTCTCCTCTTTTCTATTATACAGAATAACACATCCTGTTTTTCTTTGCAATTATATTAGTAAGATATATTTTTTGTTATGCAAATATTTTATGAATAATTTTGTAAATATTTTACAGTAATTTCGTGTTATAATAAAAAAAGAAGGTTGGGATATAATGGAAAAAATAATACTAGTTGATGGTAATAATTTACTTTTTAGAAGTTATTATGCAACGGCTTATAATGGAAATTTTATGAAAAATAGTAAAGGATTTCCTACCAATGCCTTATTTGGTTTTGCCAATATGATCAATAAGATTATTTTGGAAGAAAAGCCAGTATATATGATTGTAGCTTTTGATAAAGGAAAAACCTTTAGACATAAAGAGTATGAATCCTATAAAGGAGGAAGGAGTGAAACTCCTACTGAGTTAAAAATGCAGTTTCCTGTTGCCCAAGAACTTTTAACATACATGGGAATTAAATATTATGAAATTGATGATTATGAGGCAGATGATATTATTGGAACATTTGCTGAGTATTGTAACCAGGATAGTAACTATGAAGGGGTTATTATTAGTAGTGATAAAGATTTATTACAATTAATTAGTCCAGCTGTGGAAATGAAACTTTTAAAGCAAAAAGATTACATTCGTTATAATATAGATTCTTTTAAAGAAGAGTGGGGAATCGATCCCATTCGTGTTATTGATTTAAAAGCACTCATGGGAGATGCATCTGATAATATTCCTGGAGTAAAAGGAATTGGAGAGAAGACAGCCCTTAAACTTTTAAAGACTTATAAAAGTTTAGATGGTATTTATGAAAATATTGATGCAATAAAGGGAAGTATGCATAATAAACTTGTAGATGGAAAAGAGTCTGCTTATATGAGTTATCATCTTGCTACAATTGTAAAAAATGTGCCTATGGATATTGCATTACATGATATTGAGTATAAACAAAAGAATCATGAAAAACTAGATGCTTTATATGAAGAATTAGAATTTTATTCCTTTTTAAAAAAGGAAAGGGAAGTAATAGAAGACGAGGTCTCATATGAGATTATACAATCTATAGAAGATATACATGTTGATGGGCCATGTGCTATTTATTTAGAAATATTAGGGACCAATTATCATACAGCACCTATACTAGGTATGGCAGTATATAATGAAAATACATCTATTTTTATTCCCTTTTCATTATTAAAACAAAATCCTTCTTTTTTGAATTCTAATGAGAAATATACTTATGATATGAAAAAGGTTATGGTGTCTCTTAGATGGAATCAAATCGATGTTCAGCATATTACTTTTGATACTATGATTGCTTCATATTTATTGGATTATAATATAAAAGAGGATATATCTTATTTATCGTCTATGTTAGGATATAAAATTGATTTTTATGATACCATTTATGGAAAAACGAAAAAGAAGGCCCCTACAGAAGATGTGATTGCCCTTCATGCTATCAAAAAAGCCAAATTTATATTTGAAACAAAGCAATTCTTTGCAGATAAAATAAAAGAGGAGGAATTAACTTATTTATTTGAAGAAATAGAAATGCCTCTTTCACATGTTCTTGGGGATATGGAATATACAGGGATTAAAGTAAGTCCAGAAACGCTTTTAGATATGAAAGTGATGTTAAGTAAGCAAATTGATATTTTAAGCCAGGAAATTTACGAATTGGCAGGTCTAGAGTTTAATATAGCTTCACCTAAACAATTGAGCGAAGTTTTATTTGAAAAATTAGGACTTCAATCAGGTAAAAAAACAGCTAGAGGTAATTCTACTGCAAGTGATGTATTACAAAAATTAATATTGGCTCATCCTATTATCCCAAAAATCATAGATTATCGAATGCTTACTAAAATTCATTCCACTTATGTGGAAGGACTTTTGCATACAATTTTGGAAGATGGTAGAATTCATACAATTTATACACAGACATTAACAAGAACAGGGAGATTGTCTTCCATTGAACCTAATTTACAGAATATACCGATGCGTTATGATGAAGGTAAAATGATTCGAAAAGCATTTATTCCTAGTGAAAATTGTATAATTGTAAGTAGTGACTATTCACAAATTGAATTACGTATTCTCGCTTCTATGGCAAATGCAAAATCATTAATAGATGCTTTCAAAGATGGTGTGGATATACATACAAAAACGGCAGCTGATATTTTTAAATGTAAAATGGAAGATGTTACTAAGGATATGAGACGAATTGCTAAGGCTGTAAATTTTGGAATTATTTATGGTATTAGTAGTTATGGTCTTTCAGAAAATGTTGGAATTTCTACCAAAGATGCAAAGAAATTTATAGAAACTTATTTTGAAACTTATCCAGGGGTTAAGGAATATATGGATTTTGTAGTAAAAGATGCATACGATAAGGGATATGTGAAAACTATGATGAACCGAAAAAGAATAATTCCAGAACTTTCTAATAAAAATTATATGATTCGTTCCAGTGGGGAAAGAATGGCTTTAAATACTCCTATTCAAGGAACGAGTGCTGATATTATAAAAAAAGCGATGATTGATATCTACATGGAAATGAAAAAGAAACATTTTGCTTCTAAAATGGTTTTACAGGTACATGATGAACTGATTTTTGATGTTAGAAATGATGAAGCAGAATTATTAAAATCTTTAATTAAAGAAAAAATGGAAGGTGCATATGCGTTAAAGGTTCCATTACAAGTGGATATTGAAGATGGTGATGATTGGTACCATGTTAAGTAGGAGGTTTCATGAATAGAAAAAAGGAAAAAAATAATCAGGTAAAAGACAATAAATGGGGAGAAAGAGTTTTAATTGGAGTGACTGTTTTAGCCATGGTTACTGTCTTAATAGGATGGATAAAGTGGTTTGATACTGTAAAAAAAGGCCCTTATGTAGCAACAATAGAGGATATCAGCAGAGTCTGCACTAGTAAACCAATCAAGATTTATGAAAAAGCTTTAGTGAAGGAAAATCAAAGTATTTTGTTATCCTCTCCTCTTCATAAAGAAGAATTTGAAAAATATATTATTCATTATAAGGAAAATATAAATCCATTATTTTTAATTTACCGAGTTACTTTATCTAATGGTAAACAGTATACCATCAATTATGATGATCCTTATTTATCTGAAATATTAGGTAAAAATAAAAAAATTTTAGCCTGTTAAGTGGATAAAAATGGAAAAGTCGAATAGGGTATAGTGACGAGTATTTATACTCTTTTTTAAATACATCATTTATCATTATAAACATTTTCGTTTATAAAAGTAGAAGGGAATTATATGAATCAAATTATTAAAGTGATGCGTATTAGTATTTTTGTAAATATATTTTTATCGATTATCAAAGTAACTTTTGGATGGCTTTTAAGGTCAGGTGCTCTTGTCGCAGATGGGATTCACTCACTAAGTGATCTTACAACAGATTTTTTTGCTATCATTGGCAGTTTTTTGTCTAGAAAACCAGCAGATCATAAACATCCTTATGGTCATGGCAATATTGAATATATTACCAGCTTGGTTATTGCTTTAATGATTATGATAGTTGGATTTTCTGTCATTGAATCTTCTATAAAGAAAGATTTTGTTACACCTAGTATTTTAGTTGCTTTGGTAAGTTTTATTACAATTTTATGTAAACTTGTTTTATCAAATTATATTATAGGAAAAGGGACTCATTATAATAATCAAATCTTACTAGCGAGTGGGAAAGAAAGTAGAGCGGATGTTATGAGTTCTATTGTTGTCTTACTATCTTCTTTACTTATTCAATTTTCAAACTATTTTCCCCCTTTGGCATATACAGATAAGGTAGCGACTATTATTGTTGGGATTTTTATTATAAGAGTTGGTTTTGTTATTTTAAAGGAAAATATTAGCTTTATTATAGGAGAACAGGAAACAGATCCTATATATTTAAAAAAAATTGAACAAATTATTTTAGAAACAAAAGAGATTATTCATATTGATAGTTTGGTTCTTTTAAAGTATGGTTCTTACTATAAATTAAATGGTGTAGTAAGTATGAATGGATGTCTTTCCTTGTTTGTTGCCCATTCTATTATAGATAAATTGGAATCAAAACTCAAAGAATTTGATGAAAATATTGGATATATTACTATTCATATGGAGCCTGAAGAGGAAATTTAGTAGAAAATCCATATTTTTATATAAGCATAAATTGACTTTTAAAATTGAAGATGGTAAGATAAAAATATAAAACGTTGATGAAGATTAGTAGAAAATGAAATGCTTTATAGAAAGTTAGTGGTTGATGGAAACTAATAAGATTTCTTTTTGAATCTACTTCAGAGTGAAATGTAAACATTTCCGGGCAAACCGTTATACAAGTAAGACTATAAAGTAGGATGGTACCGTGCTATGCGCTCCTATAACTTTAGTCTTTTTTTTAAAGGAGGAGAAAATTATGATTGATATTAAATGGATTAGAGAAAACAAACAGGTTGTAAAGGAAAATATAAGTAAAAAATTTCAGGATGAAAAGTTACCTCTTGTTGATGAAGTAGAAAAATTAGATATAGAGAATAGAGCACTTAAACAAAGGGCAGATCAATTAAGAGCTGATCGTAATCAAAAGAGTACTTTAATAGGATCTTTGCTTCGAAATGGCGATAAAGAGGAAGCAGAAAAAATAAAAAAAGAGGTTTCTTCTTATGGAGATGAGATTGTATCATTAGAAAAAAGAGAAGATGAACTTTCGAATAAAATAAAAGAAATGATGATGAAAATTCCACAAATCATTGATGATAGTGTACCAATTGGGAAAGATGATAGTGAGAATGTGGAAATTGAAAAATTTGGAGAACCATTTATACCTAATTATGAAATTCCTTATCATGCAGATATATGTGAGGCATTAGGTGGCCTTGATAAAAATAGTGCTGGAAGAACTAGTGGGAATGGTTTTTACTATTTACTTGGTGATATTGCAAGAATGCATGAAGCGGTTATTGCTTATGCAAGAGATTTTATGATTGAAAAAGGATTTACCTATGCAGTACCACCATTTATGATAAGAAGTGATGTAGTAACAGGCGTTATGTCTTTTGCAGAAATGGATGCGATGATGTATAAAATAGAGGGGGAAGATTTATATTTAATTGGAACAAGCGAACATTCTATGATTGGTAAATTTAAAGATCAAATTATTGATGAAAAAGAATTACCAATCGCAATGACATCTTATTCTCCATGCTTTAGAAAAGAAGTGGGGGCTCATGGACTAGAAGAAAGAGGCCTTTATAGAGTTCACCAATTTGAAAAACAAGAAATGGTAGTTCTTTGTAAACCTGAAGATTCTATGGAATGGTATCATAAAATGTGGCAGTTTACTGTAGAATTTTTTAGAAGTTTAGATGTTCCAGTAAGAACACTTGAATGTTGTTCTGGAGATCTTGCAGATTTAAAGGTGAAATCTTGTGATGTTGAAGCATGGAGTCCAAGACAAAAAAAATATTTTGAAGTAGGTTCTTGTTCAACTTTAGGAGATGCTCAGGCAAGAAGATTAGGAATTCGGATGAAAACTGAAAAAGGAAATCAATATTTAGCAACTTTAAATAATACAGTTGTAGCCTCTCCAAGAGGACTTATTGCTGTAATTGAAAATAATTATCAAGAAGATGGTTCTATAAAAATTCCAAAAGCATTACAACCATATATGGGTGGTAAGACGAAGCTAGAGCTGAAATAAGACTTATGTTAATTTCTAACAATTATAATAATGATAAATAGGTCGGGTTATGAAATCAAAATAAATATTAAAATAATTTGATAATCGTTTAAAACTGTAAATATTTTGTAAATTGTGTCGATAATTGTTAAAATAAATAACTTATATTGAAGGAACTTAATGTCAAATTTTGTCTATAAAAATCATTCAAACTATTTGCAATTTAGAAGAAAAAGATTTATACTAAGAGAGTAAGGAAAGAGAAAGGAAATGAAGATGGACAAGAAAAAAAAATATATGATTGCATTATCTGCAGTTCTTTTAGGAGCTATTGTGCCTGGTACTTATATTTGGAAAAGAAAAAGAGATCAGGAAAGACTAAATGAATTATATGATTCATATCAAGAGGACCATGATGATCTTGGTTATGAAAGTGAAATAGGAAATTCTAAAAGAAAATATATTAAATTGGAAGGGCCCAAATTTTCAAGAAAGGATAGTAAATAACTGTCTTTTTTTGTTATGAAAATAGTTATTATTTAGAATATTATAAAATGATTTTTCGACAAAATTTTTATATAGACTATATTTTTTTTGAAAATTTGTATATAATAAAGATAATGTAAATTAGGGAAGTGAATTATGACAAAGACAAAATTGAGAAAAATTTTTACACTAATATTTTTATGTACTTTTACTATTTTTTTTATTGTAAGTTTTAGCTTTTTTACAAAAGAATTTTTCTTTAAAAATAAGACAACACAAAAGAAAAACTCTGTGGAAAAAAAGGAGCAGAAAAAAGAGTATCAATTATCTATGATTATGGGAGGGGATGCTCTTTATCATACAGGAGCCTATCAAGATGGAAAACAATCTGACGGGAGTTATAACTATGATGACCAATTAAGCTATATTGCCCCAATTGTGAGTAAATATGATTTGGCGTATTATAATCAGGAGACCATTTTAGGTGGAACAGAATTAGGACTTTCTAGTTATCCTACTTTTAATTCTCCACAAGAAGTAGGAGATGCTTTTGTAAAAGCAGGATTCAATTTAGTGAGCCTTGCTAATAATCATACATTGGACAAAGGAACAAAGGCTGTTTTAAATTCCGCGAAATATTGGTCGAAACAATCTAATGTTATGACTGCAGGTAGCTATGGATCCCATGAAGATAAACAAAGATCTCACATTGGAGAAAAAAATGGAATCAAATATGCTTTTTTTGCCTATACAGTTACTACCAATGGAATTAAAGTACCTACAGGCAAAGAATATTTAGTCAATGTTTATAGTGATGAAAAAGTCAAAAATGACGTAGAAGCGGTAAAGAGTCAGGTCGATGTGATTCTAGTTTCTATGCACTGGGGTGAAGAATATACACACACTCCTACAACAGAGCAAAGAAGAATCGCACAGTATTTAGCTGATTTAGGAGTTTCTGTTGTGATAGGATCCCATCCTCATGTTATTCAGCCAATTGAACATATTGGAGATACTGTTGTTATTTATTCATTAGGAAATTTTATTTCTGCACAAATTGGTATTGAAAGACGTGTGGGGATGCTTGCTACTTTGAACATAAAAAAAACAGTTGAAAATGGAAATACAACAGTTGCTATTACAGATGTTGGTGGAGACTTAGTATATACTTATCATACCAATGATTTTAAAAAATTTAGAATTATTCCTTTCTCTCAACTCAATAATTCGCTTTTAAGCAATTATCAATCTATTCAAGCAAAATATGAAGCTATTATTAATAAAAATGATAACACAATTACAGTAGGAAATATTACATCTTAACTTCACAAATTTTGTGAAGTTTTTAACTAGCTAGAACACTCTATATAACATTTCATATAATGTTTTAGGAGGTAGGTTATGTTTAAATTCACAGATAGTTTTTTTGATAAAGTAGAAAAGAAAACCAGTGTAGGGAAGGATACCATTTTAAATTTGGCGGCAAAACTGCAACAAGCAGATTTAAAAAATGAAGGGACACTTAGAGAGGTTATACAGGAACTTGGTGATATGACAGGTAAACCAGTATCAAAAGAAAAAGAGGATAAGATTATAGAAGCTGTGATTAATGATAAGATTCCTAAAAATATAGATAAAATGATATAAAAAAATAATATTTCTTCTCATATGTCAAGAAAAGGTATTCATTTTTGAATACTTTTTTTAGTACTTTCATATAGTTAATTGAAAGATAGGAAAGTAGGGATATAATATGGAAAAAATGGATATTATTCGAAGTATTACCGATAGAACTGGTGGGGATATTTATTTTGGTGTTGTTGGTGCTGTAAGAACTGGTAAATCAACATTTATCAAAAAAATGATAGAAACACTTGTAGTCCCTCATATTGAGGATGAATATGAAAGAAAAAGAGCACTTGATGAAATACCACAGTCAGCACAAGGAAAAACAATTATGACAACAGAGCCTAAATTTGTGCCAAGTAATGCTGCTAATATTAAAATTGATGATTTTGAAGCAAGTGTAAGGTTAATTGATTGTGTAGGTTATGTGATTCCTAATGCGAAAGGGTATGAAGATGAAAATGGACCTAGGATGGTAAAAACACCATGGTATGATGAAGAAATTCCTTTTATAGAAGCAGCCGAAATAGGGACAGAAAAGGTTATTCGTGATCATTCTAGTATTGGTATTGTTATGACGACAGATGGCTCTATTGGAGAATTGGATAGAAATGATTATGTTGATGCAGAGGTTCGAGTAATTAGTGAATTAAAGGAAATTGGGAAACCGTTTATAGTAATATTAAACTCTTCTCATCCAATGTTACCAGAAACAGAGCGTATTGCTGAAAAACTTGTAGAACAATATGATGTACCTGTTTTACCTATGAATGTTGAAAATATGACAGAAAGAGACATGTATTCTATTTTAAGAGAGGCTTTATATGAATTTCCAGTTATGGAAGTAAGAGTGAGTATGCCAGATTGGATTGCTTGTTTAGAACCACATAATTGGTTAAAAAAAGTATATATTGAAAAAATGAGAGAAAGTGTTGTTGAAGTTGACAAATTAAAAGATGTTGAGCATATTACAAAACATTTTTCTGATTGTGAGTATATTAGTAAATCCTATTTATCAGAGGTAAATACTTCAACAGGAGAAGTTACAATTAGTTTAGATGCTCCAGATTCTCTTTATAATGATGTAATTAAGGAAATTATTGGTATAGATTTACAAAGTAGAGCTGATCTTTTACAATTGCTTCAAGAATATAAAGAGGCAAAGCAAGAATATGATGGAATTAAAAGTGCTCTTAAAATGGTAAAACAAACAGGATATGGTGTAGCCTCACCAACTTTGACAGATATGAAACTAGATACACCTGAAATCATTAAACAAGGTGGAAGGTATGGAATTAAATTAAAAGCTGTAGCTCCTTCTATTCATATGATTCGAGTTGATGTAGAATCTACGTTTGAACCTATTATTGGCTCTGAATTACAAAGTAAAGAATTGATTGATTATTTGATGAAAGATTATGATACTTCGCCTGATAATATTTGGAAAAGTGAAATATTTGGTAGAAGTTTGGATGTGATAGTAAAAGAAGGAATTCAAGCGAAACTTTCATTACTTCCAGAAAATGTTCGATTTAAGTTGTCACAAACTCTTACAAAGCTTGTCAACAAAGGATCAGGAAATCTATTCGCAATTGTTATATAAAAGTGATACACATCACTTTTTTGCTTGGGAAAGGAAATCCTTTCTTTACTTTTTTATAAAAGAAAACTATAATCATAATAACTGGGTAAAGGAGACTTATATGAAAATAGAAAGAAAACATTATACCCTTCATACAAATAAAAAGATAACAGTAAAAATTTGTCATTTATCGGATCTTCATTTTAAGGAACACTATAATCTTAAGATTTTAGAGAGTATTTGTTATGCTGTTCAAAAGGAAGACCCCAATTATATTTGTATAACAGGGGATTTACTAGATGATATGAGTGTGGAGTCTTCCAATACGATCGATTTATTGTATGACTTTTTTTTCACCATTGCTTCTATTTCTAAAGTGATATGTATTTTAGGCAATCATGATGAAACACTTATGAAAAAAACAGGGAGGCGTATTTATAAAAGCCCAGATAGATTTATTCGTAAGTTAAAAAGTATTCCTAATTTTCATTTGCTTAATAATGAAGTTTATGAAAATGGGAATATTCGTTTTATTGGATATAGGCAACCCCCTTTATTATTTGAACATGAAGTGAGAAATGAAGAATCAATCCAACAGCACCTTACGAGTATATTTCCATATCCTTTTTCTAAAGATCGATATAATGTTTTTTTATCACATTCTCCAATTATAGTTGGGAGAAGTGCCGTTCAAAACAATTTAAAAGTGTTTAAAACGATGGATCTGATCTTATGTGGACATATGCATAATGGTCTTGTATTTTCCTGGATGGAAAGATTCTATCCACCTAATAGAGGTATTATTTCACCCAATAAAAAGTGGTTTCCCAATCAATCAAGAGGAATTTTACTAGATAAGATATCAGTAATTATTCATGGAGGTATTATTAAGTTAAGTGGAACTTCTGGAATTTTTCAGTACTTGAATGGACTTTATAAACCTAGTTTTGTAGTGATTCAGGTAAAAAAGTAATTGGATATTTATAGAAAATACAGGAAAATACTTGCAATTCCTTAAAAAAAATGATATTCTGGATTTGTAAGTACGATAAAGAGTGCTTATCATATTGCATGGGAGGTAAACATTATGTCAAAAACTGAATTAGTGAATTATATCGCTGAAGAAACAGGTTTAACAAAAGCAGATGCTTCAAAAGCATTAGAAGCAATGCAAAATGGTGTTGTGAAAGGATTAAAAGAATCAGGTAAAGTAACTTTAACTGGATTTGCTACATTTGCAACAAAAGAAAGAGCTGCGAGAGAAGGACGTAATCCAAAAACTGGAGAACCTTTAAAAATTGCTGCTTGTACAACTGTTTCTATTAAAGCTGGTTCTAAATTAAAAGATGCAATGAATTAATTAAATAATTCATAAAGGGAAATACACCGATCAAAGTAACATTTTATGTTATAATGATAGGTGTTTTTTTGTATACTTAGATATAATAGGAGGCCATAATATGAAAAGAGAAGTGCAATTTATTTTATCATTTTTAGAGCATATGGGAGTAGAAGCTTATATTGTAGGCGGATATGTCAGGGATTTTTTTTTGAATCATAATTCTTACGATATAGATATTGCTGCCAATGCTAGTTATGAAAGATTATTACATATTTTAAGCCCTTTTAGTCCTCGGATAGAATTTGAGTCTTTTACTTTTGTAAAAAATCATTATACTTTTCAAATTACGCCATTTCGAAAGGAAATGTATGATAGAATTCATAGAAGATCCTGTAAGACAATATATACGAGCAAAGTATCTGAGGATGTGTTAAGAAGGGATTTTACAATCAATGCCATTTATATGGATAAAGATGGCAATTGTATTGATTTAGTAAATGGCATAGAGGATATTAAGCGAAAGAGCATTTGTTGTATTGGGGATGCCTATATCCGAATGAAAGAAGATCCTCTTCGTATTTTAAGAGCTATTCGTTTTGCCTCAATGTTGCAGTTTAACATAGAACCGACATTATCTTACGCTATAAAGGAAAATATATGTGAATTAAAACGTCTTTCCTTTGCTAGAATTAAAATGGAAATTGAGAGGTTTTATCCATATCATATTCATGCGTTTGCTAAATATATTTGTGAATATCAATTATTTTCTATTTTGCATATTGTGCAGTTACCCGTCTATACACCTACTATAGAAGGATTTTGGGCTCATTTTGATATTAAAGGTTATCCCTTCTCTAAAAGACAACGTAAAAAAATAGAAAAAATACAATTTTATGTAGGTAAAAGAATAGAAAAAGAAGATTTAATTGATTGTAGTTTAAAGGAATGGAAAACCATTTGTATATTGAAAGGTATTTCTTATAAAAAACTTGTTGATGTATATACATCTTTGCCAATTCATTCTATTAGGGAGGTAAAAATTCCATATCATAAGCTTTCTTTCTATCCAATAGGTGATATTAAAAAAGATATTTTATATCAGATTATAAATAGGAAAATAAATAATGTTCCAGATGAAATTTTACAATATGTGACAACTAAATATAATAAATTATCTAAAAAAACATAATGTATAATAGGTGAGAATATGAAAAAAATAATATTTCTTCTATTTCTTCTTCTTTTTTCTATTTGCATGGTAAGTGGAAAAGTACAAAATACTTTTATTGAAAAGATTGATTTAAAGTTAAATGATGGTGAAGTAGGACTTGTTTTTTTGCCAATTGATAATAGCTCTTATTTGCTTATTCGTACAGAAACAGAATCTATTTTATTACACACCTCTGGACCTGATAAAGGAGCCGAAAAAGTCCTTAAAAAATTAGGCCAAAAAGAGGTGAATTATAGTATCAATACAAATTTTAAGGCAAATGAGTGTATTACATTAAAAGATACATTTGAAACTACTCATATTCGTATTAATCAGATAGACGAAAATTATCTATTAGAGTTAGATGGTCACACTTTTTTTGTATATAATAAAGGGAATTTCATTCCATCTTCGTATGTCTATTTTTTAAATACAGTGTCAATACCTGAAGCAGAAATAAAGCTTGCTTTTTATAAAGATAATATCGGAGAAGATTTTGAAAAAGAATTAACAGATCATTGGATAGATTCTTATAAAATTAAATCTAATGAATTTACCATTGTGAAGTTTTCTGATCAGTCTTATAATGTGATTCGAATCCCTGAGTATTATTTTTGAGTTAATATCCTTATCTTTTGAATCTTGACTTTACTATAGACAAACTTTATAATTGAATGAGGTGATGTATGTGGTAGAAAAAATGATACACATATTAAAAGAGGGAAGTGCTAGTATTCCTAAAATACTTTTGTTTCATTATAAAGAATTAAATATAGAAGATAAGGAACTTATTTTTTTAATGTATTTATTAAATGAAGAATTATTATTTAATCCCAAGAAGATAGGTTATGATTTACAAATATCTATGGCTGAAGTTTTAGAAATGATTGAGAAGTTAACAAGCAAAGGTTTTTTAAAACTTGAAGTGATAAAAGTTAAAAATATTAGAGAAGAACATCTTAATTTAGATGGCCTTTATGATAAACTTTCTTTTTTAATTGTTAATGAAAAAATAGATTCAGATGAAAAGAGTAATTTATTCGATATTTTTGAGCAAGAATTTGGAAGAACACTTTCTCCTATTGAATACGAAATTATAAAAGGCTGGGAAGAGAGTAATTTTTCAGAAGAACTTATTATATGTGCACTTAAAGAGGCTGTTTACAATGGTGTTTTTCGAATGAATTATATTGATAAAATACTATTTGAATGGAATAAAAAGGGAATTCGTACAAAAAGGGATGTGGAAAAAAATAATATACAATTTAATAATAGAAAAAAGGAAAAAACAGAAGAGGTATTTGCATATGATTGGCTCAATGAAAACGAATAGAATTTTAAATGGCTTAGATGAGAAAATTCCAAATCCTAGGTGTGAATTAAATTATAAAAAAGATTATGAACTTTTACTAGCGGTTATGTTATCAGCTCAAACAACGGATAAGAGAGTAAATATGGTAACAGATATTTTATTTAAAAAATATCCAACATTGGAAGATTTAAAAGAAGCTGATTTGAAGGATTTAGAAGCGATTATTAGGCCAATTGGTACTTATACAAAGAAATCCTATAATATTAAAGAAATTGCTACTAGACTTTTTTGTGAAGCAGATGGAAAGGTTCCTAATGATCGTACATATTTAGAAACACTACCTGGTGTAGGACGAAAGACATGCAATGTTGTGTTATCCAATCTGTATGATGAGCCATTAATTGCTGTAGATACACATGTATCTAGGGTTTCTAAAAGACTTGGTCTCGCTACTGATAAAGATGATGTTCTTGTGATAGAAAAGAAATTGAATCAAATATTTCCTGAGAATAGACTAGCAAGATTGCATCATCAACTGGTTTTATTTGGAAGGTATACTTGTAAGGCACAGAACCCTTCTTGTGAGGAATGTAATCTTTCAGATATTTGTAAATATTTTAAATCTAAGAAATAAAAAAAGAAGAAAATTTTAAAATTCTTCTTTTTTTATGGAGTTGGGGAAGGGGTTACAGCACTATTTACAGTAATTACTCTTGTTTGTGTATCTGTAATATTATTATACTTTATGATATAGGTAATTGTGTAAGTTCCTGCAGTATCAAATGTATATGTGTCTTCTTTCCATGGGGTTCCATTTATCGATTTTGTTATTGTATATTTTGTAGTATCTACGATAACACCATTATCCATAACGATAACACCAGGATCCTTATAAATACTTCCAAGAGTTACAGTTTCTGCTTTTTTTCCTTTTAAACTGAACGTTGGAATTGATTTTATTTGATTTGTAAGTGTGATTTCAGATCCACTACTAGCGAAATCTTTTTTGTTAGAGTAGGTTGTTTTTACTACATAGGTGACTGATTTCTCACTTTCCTTTATGGTTCCAGTATAAGAAGTATTATCTACTGTTTTGAGAAGCGTTAAATTGCCATTTTCTTTTTTGTATACTTCATAAACGAGGTTTCCATAGCTGCCATCTGAAGAAATGCTAGCAGCTCTATTCCAAGATAAAATAACTTTATTACCATCAATTTTTCCTGTAAGACCTGTTACATTTTTAAGTCTTAAATGTTGGGTAGATACTTCAGTAGGTTCTGTTCCAACCTTAAATAATTCGGTAATTTTCATATGATCAGGAGTACCATCACTTGGCAGTCTAGCAGGATTACTTCCCATTTCAATTGTAACTTCTTTCACACTATCTGGTTTTGTAAAATGTCCATCATTTGCTGAAAATATTTTCTTTGCTACAGTTTGGAAAAGTCTTACATGTTGTCTACTACCATAGTGTGTGTAATGGTCTTTATAAATTTTATCATAGCCATACCATACAGCGATAGAGTAGGCTGGGTTATATCCAACACACCATAAGTCATTGATGGCATCTGCTGAAAGCCCATTTGATTTTTTTGTTTCTGAAGAAAAGTTGGTTGTTCCTGTTTTTGCCGCATATGTAAGCCCATTTACATCTGAATATCGACCAAGTGCCGATTTTGATGTGCTAATTAATATATCAGTCATCATATAAGCCGTAGAATCGCTCATTACCTTTTTCTTTGTCTGTTTATTTTCATAGGTTTTATCAGAGTTTCTATATTTGATTTTTGTAAATGAATAAGGTTTTGTATAATACCCACCACTTGCAAAAGCGGCGTAAGCTGCAGACATTGATAGGGGAGATTCTCCGTTATAACCACCAATTGCATGAGCTTCATGTAAAACACCATTATTTCCTAGTTCTGGAGATAGACCTAGACTTGTTACAAATTTTTTAACATTTGCATTTTTATTAGCTTGGAATGCTTTAAGGGCAGGGATGTTACGTGAGTCCATAATTGCTGCTCTAGATGTCATAAATCCTTTATAGGTACTATCATAATTTTTAATGGAAGTACCATCACTATAATGATATGGTTCATCTACAAATGGTTGATAAGTAGACCAATTTTCATATTCCATACCAGGACCATAATCATAAAGTGGTTTTGCGGTAGAACCAATCTGTCTTTTTTGCATATTCTCCATTGTAGCTGTATTAAGTGTTTTGGCTGCAGTTTTATTTCTTCCACCACCAATTGCGGCAATGGCACCTGTTTTTACATCTAATACAGAAATACCTGCAGTTACCACATCGTTTTCCCAATCAAATGCAACGCCATTCATAATATCATTGATAGCATCTTGTTTTGATTTGTCCATGGTGGTATAAATCTCCATAGCGGTACTATATGGATCTTCTCCTGTTAATTCTGTTACTTCAGAAGTTACAGTATCAACAAAGGCTTGATATTTTGTATTATCTGTTTTCTTTTTCTCAACCAATAATTTTTCTACTGTTATTTTTTCAGCCTCTTCTTTTTCTTTTTTTGTGATATATCCATGGCGTTCCATAAGATATAAAACAGTTTTTCTTCTTTTTTCGGCTCTATCAGGGTGATTATAGGGATCTAAGTAATTTGGTGCGTTAAACAATCCTGCAATTAATGAAGCTTCTGCTACGTTTAAATCTTTAGCATGTTTTCCAAAATAATTGAGGGATGCTTGTTCTACACCATAAGCACCTCCACCTAAATAGTTTGCATTGGCATAGAATTCCAGTATTTCTTCTTTGGAATATTTCTTTTCTACTTGGAAAATAGACATATAAATGTCTGTAAATTTACGAATGATACCTTTTATACCTGTATCAACGGTAGAGGTAAAGTGGTTTTTAACAACTTGCATGGTTAATGTAGAAGCACCACCTGCATCAGATTTTCCTAATAACTGTTTTGCACTTGCAACCGTAAATCTTGGTAAATCAAATCCATTGTGTTTAAAAAATCTGGCATCTTCTGTTGCGACAATGGCATTAATTAAAGATTCACTCATTTCATTATATTTAATAATTTCTCTATTTTCAGCACCTAATTTTGCAATTACATTTCCATCTTTATCATATACGATGGTTGATTCTTGATGATATAGTTTATTGGGATCAAAAGTCGGTGCATGAGATGCAATATAAACAAAAAATAGAATTCCTAAGATGCAACCAATAATAAATAAAATTAAAAATGCAAGTAATATTTTTTTCCAAACTTTTTTACTTTTTTTTGTTCCAGTTTCCTTTTTCTTTTTTGTTTTCACTACATTTTTCCCCTTTTCTTTTGATTGCTTTTTTTTCATATCTTGGATAAATGGTGGTAAGAACCAACAAATATCTAGTAGAGCAATGAGGAAAAAGGCCTTTAAAAAACCAATTGTTATAGTACCAATAATCAATGTTATGATACTGAGTGCCACTACTAGAATGTTACTACTATTATTAAACCAAAATTTTTTCATACGTCGCCTCCATATATATGATCTACTATTTTTAAGTAGTCGATTCTTGGATTATAAGTGTATTTGATAGAGTATCCATGTGTTTCAAAATATGAGATAGGAATCGATTTTCTAGTATTTTTTTGAATAAATTCTAGTAAATCTTCTGCTTTTAATAAGTACAATTGACCAGTACTTGTAAAGGAAATAATTAAAAATGCAATTCCACCTTGATTAACCACTTTTCTTAAATGTTCAATTTGATGAATATGGATATTTCGAAGGGGAAAGAAATCTTTGTTTTTTGTTTCTTTTGCCTCAAAATCAATATATTTTCCTTTATATATACCGTTATAGTCTGTTGTAGAGGGCGTTTTAAAATAGGCCTCTTTGATTACAGCTTCCAATCTAGATGGGTAATCAACTTTCACAATGGTAATAGGGGTTGGCTTTTTATGAATAACAGCTTTATCCTGTATTAAATAATATTCATTTGATAAATTAATATCATGTTCAAGCCCCATGCCACGATTACTATATGTAACAGATTTACTTTCATTTTTTCGAATTCCACATGGGTGTTTCATATTATCACCATTACAATTATACTATAAAATGAAAAAAAATTCTACAGAAATTATTTAAGTGAAAAAAATGTCATATTTCTACATATTATTGCTCGCTTCTTCTATTTTTGTCGAAATGAAACTAGGGATAGAGTATTTATGATATTTTAATATTGGTGATATTATGAGTGAGATAAATACTTTATTTTCAGATATGATTGATGATGTAACTTATATGCAGAAAATTATTGTTTTGAAGAAATTAAAAAGTGGATAAAATTGGTTATATAATGCACCTTTTTTTTCATACAGAAAAGTTGACAAAAAAATTTTTTTTTGAGAGAATGAATATGTTATGAGACGGAGGTGATTTTGTGTATCAAGATAGAATTGTTTTAACTGCAAAGGATATCTATGAAAAAGAATTTAAAATAGATACAAGAGGGTATAGACCTCAAGAGGTGGATAAGTATTTAGACATTATCATAAAGGATGTAGAGGAATATACTGCTATTATAAGAGAACTAACAGAAGAAAAAAGAGATCTAATTGATGATAACATGAAATTGAAACAAGAAATACGTCGCCTTCGAACAAAACTAGATGCGATTAAGGAATATCCATCTGGGGAGATGCATAATTCGGATCTTTTACGAAGATTATCAAATCTTGAAAAGATCATTTATGGAAAAAATGAATAGTATTTTGACAAACGCTGCATTTTTATAATGTAGAGGAAAGTCCATGCTCGCACAATCTGTGATGATTGTAGTGTTTGTGTATAGGGAAAAAATAACCTATAGTAGCAACTGCTAACGGCGTGAAAAAACCTAAACCTTTTGGCAAGGTTTTAGTAGCATAAAGTGCCATAGAGACGAGTTTTTTAGAAATAAAAAAGTGGAACGTGGTAAACCCCGCAAGCGAGAAACCCAAATTTGGTAGGGGAACCTAATAAAGGAGAATAAGAATTCTTTATGGGACTAGATTTTCTAGTAGATAAATGTTTGTCGCCTATTTATAGGAACAGAACATGGCTTATAAAATATTATTTTTGATCCAAACCAGAAAGTGGTGAAGTAAATTGAAAGAAATTGGCTTACAATTCCAAGAATCTAGAGAAAATATAGGCATTAGTATTGATGAAGTTGCCTCCGATTTGAAAGTTGAAAAACAGGATTTAGAGAATTTAGAGGCGGGCAATATTAAATCTTTTGCGAATGTTGTTTCTTTAAAATATTTAATTCGGGATTATTCTAAATATTTGGGGTTAAATGCAGAAGATATTCTAGATGAATATAATGAATATTTATTTGATCAAACATCAAAAATTTCATTAGATGATATTAAAGCAGCAAAGAAAAGGTTGGCTCGTGAAGCAGAAATACAAAAAGAAGATAAAGTACGATCTCCTTATACAAATTCAAAAAAGAATGAAAGTAGAATTGTTTTTGTAATTGTATTATCTATTTTGCTTGTTATGATTGCTACTGTTGCCATTTATTTTGTTTTTAAACAAAAACCTGTAAAAGACGATCATACAATTTCATATATAAGGTGGGAGTGATACTATGAAGATGAACTTACCCAATCGATTGACAATGTTAAGACTTATTTTATCGATTGTTATTATTATTATTTTGTTGTTTCCCTTTGATGCTTGTGGGATCATCATTCCTAAATTATTTATTAATGAATCTCTTGTAATTGATATTAGATATATCATATCAGGTATTTTATTTATTTTAGCGTCTATTACAGATTTTTTAGATGGATATGTAGCTAGAAAATATAATTTGGTAACTGATTTTGGAAAAATGATTGATGCAATTGCAGATAAAGTATTGGTAAACTCGATTTTGATTATACTTGCATCTTCTGGTTTTATTCATCCCATTATCGCAGTGATTGTAGTAATTAGGGATACAGCTGTCAATTCTATTAAAATGGTGGCAGGAAATAAAGGAAAAGTGGTGGCAGCCATTAAGAGTGGAAAATTTAAAACAGCATTTTTAATGGTAGGAATTATTTTGACATTATTTTATAATTTACCATTTGAACTATGGAATTTTAAGGTATCTGATTTTTTACTTATTGTTGCGGCAATTCTCTCAATTGTTTCAGGTATCCAGTATTATATACAAAATAAACATCTTATTTTTTCGTAAGATGTTTTTTTGTGAAATAACCACTACTTTATGAAAATGGTTTACTTTATATCAACACGTTCTATTGTCTTTGTTGTGAATTCTTCCTTTGTATTTACTTTTCTAAATACAATTTCATAACCACATAATTTAGCAATACTTTCAATTGTATCAAAATTTGGGTTTGAATAATTGGTTTCATAACCAGATAAAGTTGTTTGGGCAATATTGAGTAGTTCAGCTAACTCTGTTTGATTGTATCCTTTATCAGAACGCAATTTTTTTAACATTTTCCCTATCATATTCACACCTCGTCTAAATTATGTCATTTTAGATAAATATTGTGTTTAAATATCGAGAAAATCATTATAAAAAATGTATAACAGGTTATTTTTCTCTTTTTTCTAATATTTTATCTACAATTCCATAACTAAGAGATTCCTTAGCATTTAAAAAATAATCCCGTTCAGTATCCTTTTCAATTTCTTTTAGCTCTTTTCCTGTATTTTTTGCTAAGATATGATTTAGTTTATCTTTTAATTTTAAAATTCTTTCTGCCGCAATTTTTATTTCTGTTGCCTGACCTGTTGCACCTCCTAGTGGTTGATGGATCATGACTTCACTATTGGGAAGTGTATAACGTTTTCCTTTGCTGCCAGATGATAACAGAAAAGCAGCCATAGAAGCAGCCATCCCAATACAGATTGTTGAAACGTCACTTGCTATAAAATTCATAGTATCATAAATTGCCATTCCCGCTGTAACACTTCCACCAGGGGAATTGATATATATGCTAATATCATCATGAGAGATAGAATCTAAATACAAAAGTTCTGCACTGATAATACTAGCCATTTTATCATCAATTTCATCTGATAAAAGAATAATACGATCTTTTAGAAGCCTTGAATATAAATCATAAGCTCTTTCACTATTGCTTGTTTTTTCAATAATAGTTGGTATTAACAAAATGATCATCTCCTTATATTTATAATAGGTATAAAAGTCTTTAAATATGCAAAAAGGTGTGACAAAAAAATTTTTTTTTGGTAAAATAGTAATCAAGAATAAGAGGGATAGGATGGAAAAAACAATAAAATTGAATTATAATAATCATGTTATAAAGGAATTTAAGGCTGGGACAAAAATTCTTGATATAGTACCCAGTTTTAAAAAATATTATAATTATGATATTTTAGCTGCCAAGTTTGAAAATGGAATTTTAGAATTAGGTGATACCATTACAAGAAGTGGAGCCATTACATTTTATGATAGGAGTAGTAGAGCTGGAAATGATATATATTCTAGAAGTGTTCAGTTTATATTACTTTTAGCTGTTAAAAGAATTCTAGGCCCAAGTAGTGAGATTATTACACAACATTCTATTGATAAAGGAATTTATTATGAAATTGAGGATAATCATTTTGATAAACCTATTTTAAAGAGAATAGAAGCAGAAATGCGAAAAATTGTAGAAGAGGACCTTGTTTTTACCAAACTAAGTGTTTCTAGATTAGACGCTATGCATTTTTTTAAAAAAAGAAATCAAATGGATAAAGTGAAAGTGCTTAAGTATATTAGTAATACATATATCAATTTGTATAAGCTTGATAATCTCTATGATTATTTTTATGGTCAGATGGCTTATAGTACAAAATCAATTGATAGTTTTAAATTAACTTATATTAAGGGAAACGGTTTTGTTTTAAGTTATCCAGATGTATATAATCCAGAATGTACACTTGATTATAAACATCATAATATGATTTTTAATACGTTTTTAGATTATACTAGATGGGGAAATAATATAGGTATTTCTAATGCAGCTGATTTAAATGCATTAGTATCTACAGGTGAGTTTGAAAGATTGATTCATTTGGCAGAGGCATATTATAATAGTCAGCTTGCTTACGTTGCAGAACAGATTCATCAAAATAAAGATAATATTAAGCTTGTTCTCATTGCAGGACCTTCTTCTTCTGGGAAGACTACGACTTCTAAAAAACTTGAGGTATATTTACAAAGTAGAGGAATTCATACACATCAAATTTCAATTGATGATTATTTTGTAAATAAAATTGATACGCCTTTAGACGAACATGGACAGCTTGATTTAGAATCACTTAGGGCGGTGGATGTTGATTTATTTAATAGACATCTTACACAATTATTAGAAGGAGAGAAAGTGTTGCTTCCACAATATAATTTTATTACTGGTGAACGTGAATATAAGAACAAGTGGTTGCAAATTGGTGAAAATGATATCATTATTATTGAAGGATTACATGGGCTGAATGAGGAGTTAACCTTATCTATTGAAAGAAAAAATAAATACAAGATTTATATTAGTCCACTTACACAATTAAATATTGATAATCATAATCGAATTTATACAAGTGATACTAGAAAATTAAGAAGGATTGTGAGAGATAATAGGTACAGAGGATATAGTGCTAGTGATACACTTAAATTATGGAGTAATATTAGAAATGGAGAGGAAAAGTATATTTTTCCATTTCAAGATGATGCTGATATTGTAATTAATTCGGCACTTATCTATGAACTAGGTGTTTTAAAAACGTATGCAGAACCTCTTCTTTTCTCAGTAGAAGAGAATGATGAAATGTATGCAGAAGCCCTTAGACTTATTAATTTTCTTAGAAATTTATTACCAATTCCGAGTGATAGTGTTCCAGGGGATTCTGTATTAAGAGAATTTATTGGTGGAAGTTATTTTAAAGATTAGAAAAGAGGGATACAATTGATTAAAGTAGCAATTAATGGATTTGGAAGAATAGGAAGACTTGTGTTTCGAATTATGGAAGAGGATCCAGAATTTGAAATTGTCGCAATTAATGATTTAACAGACTCTCAGCAGCTTGCATATTTGCTAAAATATGATACGAATCATAGGAACTATAAGGTAGATGAAATTTCTTATGATGAGGAAGGGATTATTGTGTCAGGTAGAAAAGTAAAAGTATTTTCTGAAACGGATCCTTCCCGTTTACCTTGGAAAGCGTTAGGAGTAGATGAAGTATTTGAATGTACAGGAAAATTTGTTGAAAAAGAAAAGGCACTTGCTCATATTGATGCAGGTGCTAAAAAAGTAATCATTTCGGCTCCAGCGAAAGGAGATTTAAAAACAATTGTATATAATGTGAATCACACATTATTAGATGGTACAGAAACTGTGATTAGTGCTGCATCTTGTACAACCAATTGTTTAGCACCTACATTAGATATTATTGAAAAAAATATTGGAATTGAGAAAGGGTATATGACAACAGTACATGCTTATACAAATGATCAAACCATTTTAGATGTTGCTCATAAAAAGGGAATTTATGCTAGAAGAGGAAGAGCGGGAGCTATGAATATTGTTCCATCTTCTACAGGTGCTGCAAGTGCCCTTGGACTTGTTATTCCATCTTTAAAAGGAAGACTTGATGGAAGTGCTTTACGTATACCTACATCTACAGGTTCTATTGTGGATTTAACATTAGAGTTAAAAAGTCGTACAACAATAGAAAAGATTAACCATTTATTTGAAGAAAATCAAAATGAAACAATTCAAATCACTATGGACCCTATTGTTTCAAGTGATATAATCGGTTCCCATTTGGGATCTTTAATAGATGGACAACTTACCAAAATACTAGAAGTGGATGGAAAACAGATGGTTAAGATTGTGGCATGGTATGATAATGAAATGGGATATAGTGCTCAAATGGTTCGTACTGCAAAATATATGGGGAAATTTTTATCATAGCTTATATAGGAAAGAGGGAAATTTTTATCCCTTTTTTCTTTTCCTTAATTTTTCTTGTCAAAAGAAAAGATTTGGTATAAAATGAAAATAGGTGATTTTATGAAAGATACAAGGGGTTTTACTTTAGTTGAAATTATGGGTGTTATTGCTATATTAGCAGTTGTTGTGCTTGTCACAGCACCAACTCTTATAAAATCTTTAAAAACGACAGAGAATGCACAATATGATGCTTTCAAAGATGATTTGTATTTAGCTGCAGAATCTTATATTGAATCTAATAAAGATTTATATAAGGAGCAACTTCTTACAATCGGAGGTAAAGTGAATGTTTTTATGAAAACCTTGAAAGATGAAAATTTAATCAAACATAAACTTAAAAATCCAAAGACGAACGAGATTTTAAAGGATGGAAGTTATATACAAATTATAGTACAAGGAGATGGAACCTATAAATATAATTTTATTGATGCAGCTGGGTCTGCTGCCTCTTACGTAGAAAGTAGTGCAAATGCTAAGGAATTAATAGACGATAATAGTAATAGTGGGTTAGATCATACCAAACCTTATACAAGCCGTAAATATTATATTGGTAAAAATCCAAATAATTATTTGATTTTTAGTGGGAATTGTTTTAGTATTATTCATATTACTCAAAATAATAGTTTGAAATTAATTTATGAGGGAACAGCAAATGGGACAACTTGCGTTCGTAATGATTCTAATAGCAATGATTTATCGCCTGTTTTATGGGGATCTACAAGTGGTTTATGGGATCAATCTAATATTAAAGATATGATGAGTGGATTCGCCGGTTCAGGTAGTATTTCTGTTGGTAGAGGCAGTATTACGATAGTTCAATCTAAAGACTTGCATCTGATAGAACCCGCCACTTTTTATATCGGTGCTACTTATCATTTAGGAAATGCTTATGGTCAAACATTAAAAAATCATATAGAAAATGAGAGAACAAATTCTGTTTCAGAATTTGTTGGACTTATAAATACAAGTGATTATCTTAAAATTTCATGTGGAAGTGGGATTTCATGTAGTTGTATAACATCTCCTTCATCTACTTGTCAAAATGATAATTATTTATCAAAATCATATCCATATTGGCCAATCAATGCAGGTACAGGTGTTAATACTATGCATGTTATAAAATCGGGATTAAAAACCCAAAGTATATCTGATTCCGCTTATATAAGACCTGTCATTTATTTAAGCCAAGCAGCTAAGATCGTTCGTGGTAATGGTTCATCCACAAGCCCTTATATCGTATCATAGAATGGGGAGAATATTATGAAAAAAACAATTCGAGATTATCAATTATTCAATAAAAAGGTATTAATTCGTGTAGACTTTAATGTTCCTATTAAAGATGGCATTATTTTAGATGATAATCGTATGATAGAGAGTTTACCAACGATAAAGTATGCGATTCAAAAAAAAGCGAAGGTAATTTTGTTTTCTCATTTAGGAAGGATTCGTTCAGAAGAGGATAAAGTTAAAAATGATTTAAGACCTCTTTGTGAAAAGTTATCTCTACTTTTAGAACAACCCGTTATTTTTATAGAACAAACACGTGGGGATTGTTTAGAAAAGGCGGTTCAAACATTAAAATGTGGTGAAGTTTTGCTTATACAAAATACAAGATATGAAGATTTTCCAGATAAAAAAGAGAGTAATAATGATGAAGCATTAGGAAAATATTGGGCGTCCTTAGGAGATATTTATATTAATGATGCTTTTGGCACTTCTCATAGAAGTCATGCTTCTAATGTGGGAATTGCTTCTCATTTGCCAAGTGGAATTGGATTTTTAATAGAAAAAGAATTGGGAACCTTTCGTAACATTTTAGATAGTCCAGAACGACCGTTTACAGTGATTTTAGGTGGATCTAAAGTAGCAGATAAGATAGGTGTTATTCAAAAACTCATTCATAGCCTTGATTATCTGTTGATTGGAGGGGCTATGGCATATACCTTTTTAAAGGCCGAGGGTCTTCCCATAGGTTCTTCCATAGTAGAAGAGCAGTGGGTACCTTTTTGTTCTAATTTATTAAAAAAATATCCAGATAAGATTATTTTACCAATTGATACAATTGTAGCAAAAGAGATAAAAAAGGATGCAGAGCATCGAAACTGTTTTATAAGTGATATACAAAAGGAAGAAATTGGACTTGATATAGGAAGATCCACAATTAAATTATTCAAGCAATATTTAGATGAGAGTAGAACGATTGTATGGAATGGTCCTTTAGGAATGTTTGAGTTAGAGCCATTTTCATATGGAACAAAAAGCTTATGTGAAATGATATCTTCTTTGGATGCTAAAACGGTTGTAGGTGGTGGAGATACAGCATCTGCCATTATAAATATGGGATATAAAGAAAAAATGACACATATTTCAACAGGTGGAGGTGCTTCTTTAGAATTATTAGAAGGAAAAAATTTACCTGGTATAGAAATCATTGAGGAAAAATGAAAAAAACAAGAAAACACGTTTTAAATGTTATTTTTTTAATATGTATTACCATACTCGTTTTATTTTTAAGTTTAAAAGATCATTTTTCTGAAATTTTATACCAAGTATTCCATTTAAATCTTTTTTGGTTATTAGTGGCTTTCCTATTTATGGTAGCATCTTGGCTTTTGAAAGCTTTATCTCTTTATATTGTTACGAAAAAGATCAAACCTACTTATTCGTTCTCTAGTTCTCTTCGTTTAACTATGATTACCCAGTTTTTCAATGCAGTTACACCATTTGCAACAGGTGGACAACCTTTTCAAGTATATACACTAAAAAAAGATGGTATTACTGTTACAAATGGAACCAATATTATCATGCAAAATTTTATTGTATATCAGGTAGCCCTCGTTTTTCTTGGTGTACTTGCCGTTTTATATAATTCTATTTTTCATATTTTTGAAGAAGTAAATGTATTAAAACATCTTGTAACACTTGGTTTTATGATGAATACAATTGTTGTTGTTTTCCTTTTTGTAATTGCTTTTGGCAAAAAAATTAATGCATTTATTTTAAAATATGTTATTCAACTTTTAGATCGTTTTCACCTTGTTAAGAATAAAACGGAAAAATTGCAAAAGTGGGAGAGTTATATTGAGAACTTTCATGTTGGTGCTAAAAGATTACTAGCTGATAAAAAAATGTTTATTTTTACTGTACTTGCTAATTTTCTTTCTTTAATTTGCTTATACTTAATTCCATTGGCTATTTTATATGGAATGAATCATTATAATATTCATGTAATAAATTGTCTTGCCTCTTCAGCATACACTATGTTAATAGGCTCCTTTGTACCGATTCCAGGTGGTACAGGAGGATTAGAATATGGATATACCAAATTTTTTGGTCATTTTGTAAAGGGAACTATTTTAAATGCATCTATGTTATTATGGAGAGGAATTACTTATTATCTGGGCCTTATTATAGGTGCTATTACTTTAAATATAAAAACAAAAAGGAAGTGATTGTATGAGAATTGGAATTTTTACAGATACATATCCGCCCTATATTAATGGAGTTTCAACTAGTGTAGCGATGTTACAAGGTGCACTTGAGAAAAAGGGGCATGAGGTGTTTATTGTTACAGTCAATGCGGATAATATGTCATATAAGTATGAAAATGAAAACAGGATTATCCGAATTCCAGGAATTCCAATTGGAATATTTGATTATAGACTTACAGGTATTTATCCACTTCGGGCTATTGAAAAAATAAGAAAGTGGAATTTAGATGTAATTCATTCTCATACAGAGTTTGGTGTAGGCACATTTGCAAGAATTATTGCCAAGCAATTATCAATTCCTTTAGTTCATACTTATCATACGATGTATGAAGATTATGTTCACTATATTACGAAAGGATATTTTAATGGAACTAGTAAAAAAATAGTAGAGTATTTAACAAAATTTTATTGTGATAAAACAGCTACAGAGCTTATTGTTCCTACCAAAAAAACATATGATTTATTTAAACAGAAATATCATGTTGAAAGAAATATTCATATTATTCCAACTGGAATTGAAGTAGAAAGATTTTATAAGGAAAATTTTACCAAGAAAGAAATACAAGATCTTAAGAAGGAAATAGGATTTCAGGAAGATGATTTTGTGATTTTATTTGTAGGAAGAATGGGGAAAGAAAAAAGTGTTGATTTTTTAATTGATGCACAAAAGGATATTAGTAAAAAATATCCATGTGCTAGGTTACTTTTAATAGGGGATGGTCCATATTTAGAGGCATATCAAAATCTTGCGAAAAAACTTAAACTAGAACAAAAAATCAAGTTTTTAGGAAAAATCCCATGGGAAAAAATCCCGCTTTATTATCAACTGGGAGATATATTTGTAACAGCTTCACAGACAGAGACGCAAGGTCTTACTATCATTGAAGCTATGGCAGCGTCTCTTCCTGTAGTAGCGATTGATGATGAAAGTTTTAATACTGTCATTATTGATGAATTAAATGGTTATCTATTTAAAAATAAAAAGAGCTATAAACAAACGGTAGAACGTTTAGTAAAAGACAAACAACAAATAGATAGAATTAGTAAGCAAGCTAGAATTAGTGCAGATTTGCATTCTTCTAAATATTTTGCTGAGCGTGTGCTTGATGTCTATAAAGTAGCACTTGGTGGGGAGTATCAAATGAAAGAGATGCAGTCTAAAACTTTTTTTGGAAGATTTAAAAGAGAAATTAGGAGAATTTTTCATGGAAAATAAAAAAATATTTGTAAATTTTAAAATGCACTTTTCTGAAGATGAAGTGAGTTGCTATTTACAAAACATTAGAGGAAAAATCAAGTGTAAAGATGTTGTTTTTTTTCCAAGCAATTTATATAGTTATATGTTTTTAAAGGAACACTATAAGGTGGGACTACAGAACATTTATAAAGAAAATGTGGGAGCTTATACAGGAGAAGTATCTGCCTATCAAGCTTCTAGTATGGGAATAGAATATGCATTGATAGGACATAGTGAAAGAAGAAATTTATTTCATGAAAAAAATAGCGATATCGCCAAAAAAATATGTGTAGCTACTGAAAATGATGTCACAGCTGTTCTTTGTGTTGGAGAGACAAAGAAAGAAAGATTATTTCATAGGGAAAAAAAGGTTGTGAAAAAACAAATAAAAGAGGCGTTAAAAAATATCAAAACAGGGGAGTATCTTATCTTAGCTTATGAACCTATTTGGGCAATCGGAGGAATGGAATCATTATGTTTAAAGGAAATTGAAGCGATGGTTCTTTATATAAGAAAGATTATACAAAAATATTTTCCTAATGTGGTGATACCTATTTTATATGGAGGTAGCATCCATGAGGAAAATATAAAAGAATTATTAACCCTAAAAGAAGTAGATGGCTTTTTAATTGGAAGTGCCAGTTTGGATTTTAAAAAGCTTTTAAAAATAATAGAAGTTGCAGTACCGATGTGACTTTTTTTGCTATTTTTTAGCAAATTTCGACAAAACTAGAACAAAAATACTCTAGTAAAGGAAGTGTAAAGTAGAGTATAATAAATATCGTAATAGTAGTACGTGGAAGGAGAATAAAAATGGAAAAAATCAAACTTTTAATGATTGATGATAATATAAGCTTAGTAGAAATGGTAAAAGAATATTTTCATAATCATGAACAAATAGATGTTGTATTAGAAGCCTATGATGGTGAAGTGGGGATTGAGATGATGGAATCTCAAAAACAAAATTATGATGTAGTACTACTGGATTTGATTATGCCTAAAAGGGATGGCATGTATGTATTAGAAGAAATGAAAAAAAGAGGGATTGATAAAAAGGTTATTGTTTTAACAAGTTACAATGCTGGAGATGTGATTCGTAAGGTAGCAGAGCAAGGCGTCCAATATTTTATGTTAAAACCATTTGAACTTTCTGATTTAGAAAAGAGAATTTTAGAAACAAATCAAAAAATATCAGAAAACAAAAGTGTTGATTTATATAAAAATAATTTAAATATGTCTATTACTAAAATTTTACATGAGTTAGGAATTCCATCTCATATAAAGGGATATCAATATATTAGAGAAGGTATTGGTATTATCTTTGAAAGACCAGAAACGATTGGTGGTATTACTAAGGAACTGTATCCAGAATTAGCTGGTAAATTTAATACAACCGTTTCAAGAGTCGAAAGGGCTATTAGACATGCTATTGAAGTTTCCTGGAATCGAGGAGACTGGGATCTTATGGAAGAAATCTTTGGGCATAGTGTAGATATAGATAAGGCTAAGCCAACAAATTCAGAATTTATTGTCACAATTGCAGATAAACTTAGATTAGAGTTTCATAAGGTTGGTAGTTAATATTTTTTATCCCATATATCCACCATTCATGGGATTTGCACTTTGTGATATAATGAGGGCCTTTTTGTCAGTTTTTTCAATAATAGAGAGAACTTCCTCTCTTTTTTTTCTTGGAATCAGGATGATTAAAATATGTTTGATGCTATCTTTTCCTGTTGCTTTGGTATAAGTAACTGCATATCCATGATTTCTTAGGTCATTGCAAATTTCTTCTCCTAAAGTATGATTTGTGACAGCCATCAACATATTATCTCCCATTGCCATTTTCTCTTCAATAAAGCTACCTAGATAAGATCCTAAAAAGCATCCAAGTGCAAGAAATAATACACGAAATGGATGGTGTGAAATATCTAAGACAACCATACTTGTGGAAATCATCCAAACAATGGATATTACACCAGATAAAAAGGCTCCTAACAATTTTTTTCCATTATTAATTACAATAATACGGAATGTTGCAAGAGAAGTTTCTGTAATTTTAGCAATTAGAATAAAAAAACAAGTAAGGATTTCCATAGTATCACCTGATATTAGTATGAAGAAAAATATTTTGTTTATAAGTTTTATTTCAAAAAATATTAGTTTTCCATTGCGAGTCCTTTATTTTAAATAATATATGAATTATTTAATATCTATTTTGCTACTAATTTACTACTTTTTATAGAAGTTTTAAATTCTTCAAGGAATTTTTTAAATCTTAAAGAAAATACTTGCTAGTAAACCATTTTTAATGCTATAATGAATATGTCAAGGAAACTTGCATAAAATAAAAAAGGAATACCTAGTTTTGAAGAGTTAGGTACTATTCCAATTTCAATTGATTTAGTACCGACTTATACAGTTGGTACTATTTTTATTAATATGACTAAAATCACAATAATAAGGAGTATTATGATATTCATTAGAGCTTTCTCTGATTTTCTCATAATTTCACCTCCTTTCACTTTTAAAAAAGTAAAGGAGAATAGTACCTAAACTAACTAAATATTCCTAAATTAACTATACCAAACATTTGTTTTCTAGACAATAATTTTATTACAAATTAACAATAAATATTAAAATGCAAAATATATAATAATAACAGTGGGTTTAAGCAATAGGAGGTAAGAAATGGAAATATTTGTTGGGTGTAGTAGTTCGGAAGATGTTGACTCAATATATTTAGAATCAGCAAAAGAATTGGGAAAAATAATTGCTTTAAATGGACACACTCTAGTTTTTGGTTCCTCTGATAAGGGAATGATGGGAGAATTATATAGAGGTGTAAAAGAAAATGGAGGAAAAGTTATATCAGTTTTTCCAAAACAATTTAGTGGATTTTTAACAAAAGTAGAATCTGATAAAATAATTGAGACAGAGACTGCAACTGACCAATTAAAATATTTAGTTAATAATGGGGATATTACTATTATTATGCCTGGTAGTTATGGAGCTTTAGCTGAATTAGCTACATCTATTCAAAATAAAAAATTAGGGGAGCATAGTAAACCCATATTTATAATAAATATAAACGGATATTTTGATAATCTATTAAAGATTTTTGAAAAATTTTATAGTGATAAATTTGATTTGTGTGATAGAAATAAACTATATACTGTTTTAGATAAACCAGTAAAAATACTAGATTACCTGCATAACGTGTAAAAATTTTTTAAATATTATATTGAAAATAAACGAAAAATAATGATGTTTGCTACATGCTTCATGCTACATAATAAGGGTAATACTAGTCCTTATTATGACAAGGACTTTGTGGCTACGCCACTAGTCTATCTTATAAGACTATACTCCGATACTATGACATTGCATAGTATTTTTTAATATTTAAAATTAATACTTTAAAAATTTCCTAAATTTTTACTACGAATTTATTACTTTTGAAAGCGAAAATATAAGAAATTATAAAAATATATGTAATTATCTTCTGAAATTAAAAATGTCTTAAATACTTATAAATAAAGGCTATAAAGACATTTAAGAACTTATAAAAATTTATTCAAAAAATTACTATCTTTTTTTATTAAAATTTACAATAAAAAAATTTTTTAGCACTCATATATTGACAATGCTAACATATAATAGTATACTGGAAGCAGCACTTGAAAAAAAATTTAAAAGTGCTTATAAATAAAAAGAAGGTGATTTATGTTAAGTAGTAGGCGAACAGAACTTTTAAAACTGATTGTAGAAGATTATATTAAAACAGCACGGCCTATTGGTTCTAAATCACTTTGTACAGCACTCTCTTGTTCTAGTGCAACTATTCGTAATGAAATGAGTGAGTTAGAGGAAATGGGATTGCTTGAAAAAACACATACCTCATCAGGAAGGGTTCCTTCTGAAAAAGGGTATAGATACTATGTAGATCATATTATGAAACCGAAAGAACTTACAGGAGAAGATGTTTTAAAACTTCAAACAATATTTCGCAACAATTCGCTTATGCTTTCTGATACTATTATAAAGAGTATGGAGATTGTATCTGAGCTTACTAATTATACATCTATTGTTCTTGGAAAGTCATCTAAAAATAATAGAATTAGTAAAGTAGAAGTTGTCCCTCTTGACAAAAATAACTTTATTGCTATTGTTATTACAGATAAGGGATATGTCAAACATAAAAAAATGTTTATTAAAGAAAAAATTGATATTGTAGAAATTAAACAAGTAGTTGATCTCATTAACAAACATATTATAGGAACTCCTATAGATGAAGTCAGTTCTAAATTGGAATATGAGGTAAAGCCGATTATTGGAGAAGAGATTAAACAAAAAGAGGTTTTATACAATGCTTTTTATAATGTATTTACAGATATTAAGAATTCTTCCAATGTAAAAGTAAATCGTACTAGTAATATGTTAAAAGGACCTGAATTCAATGATGCTGATAAAATTAGAAAGATTCTTGAAAAATTTGAAAATAAAGATATGATTCATAGAATTGAAGAGGAAGAAGATGATGAAGAAGGATCTGTTCGAATTTACATTGGTAGTGAAAGTGAATTTGATGATGACATGACTGTGATTAAAACAAAATACTCTATCGATGGGGAGGAAGGAACGCTTGCTTTAGTGGGGCCTAAACGTATGCAGTACGATAAGGTAACTGCGTTACTTCATTATATAAAAGAAAATATTGAAAGGAAGTAATAAAGTGGAAAAACAAAATCATGATAACAAACAATCGTGCGAGGAAGAAGTTTGCACATGTGAGCCATGTAAGTGTGAAGAGTCTTGTACATGTAAAAAGACAGAAGTAGAAGAAAAGTCAAAGGAAAAAAAGAAAAAAGAAGAGAAGGATTCAAAAAATAAATATAAAAAAGAAAATGAAGATTTAAAATTAAAAATAAAAGAATTAGAAAATAAGGTATTAAGTGAAAAAGCGGAACTGATTAATTATCGAAAAAGAAAAGATGATGAAGTCAGTTATATGTTAAAATATGCAAGTGAAGATATGATTAAATCAATTCTTCCGATTGTGGATAATTTTGAAAGGGCTATTAAACTAGATGATGATAATCTAGAAGATGAACTTTCTAAATTTTTAGAGGGATTTAAAATGATTTATTGCCATTTGGTTAAAGTTTTAGAAGAAAATGGTGTAAAGGCAATTGATGGGGTTAATAAGGCTTTTGATCCTACTTATCATGAAGCTGTATTAACAGAAGTAAGAGAAAAAGTAGAACCTTCAATTGTTTTAGAAATTTTACAAAAAGGATATCTTTATAAAGATAAAGTTATAAGACCTGCTATGGTCAAAGTAAGTGCATAATGAAAAGGAGAGATAAAATATGGGAAAAATAATAGGTATAGATTTAGGAACAACAAATAGTTGTGTAGCTGTATATGAAGGAGATGCTGCAAAAGTTATCGCAAATCCAGAGGGAAGTAGAACAACTCCTTCTGCTGTTATGAAAAAGAAAACAGGAGAAATTATCGTTGGTGAAAAGGCAAAGAGAGCTTCTGTTACAGATAAGGTAATTCTTTCTGTCAAAAGATTTATGGGAACAGATACTAAGGTAGAACTTGGTGATAAAAAATGTACACCAGAAGAAATTTCAGCTATGATTTTAACAAATTTAAAAGAAACTGCAGAAGCTTATTTAGGGGAAAAAGTAACGGAGGCTGTTATTACAGTTCCAGCATACTTTAATGATGCTCAAAGACAAGCTACTAAAAATGCTGGAAAAATTGCTGGATTAGATGTAAAGAGAATTATTAATGAACCTACTGCAGCAGCTTTGGCTTATGGACTTGATAAACAAGATAAAACAGAACAAATTCTTGTATTTGATTTAGGTGGAGGAACATTTGATGTATCTATTCTTGAAATTGGTGATGGTGTTTTTGAAGTAAAATCAACAAGTGGAAATAACCATTTAGGTGGGGATGACTTTGATGAACGTATTATGGATTATTTAGTATCTGAATTCAAAAAAGAAAATGGAATTGATTTATCTAAAGATAAAATGGCAATGCAAAGAGTAAAAGATGCAGCTGAAAAGGCGAAAAAAGATCTTAGTGGTATGACAAGTACTGAAATCTCACTTCCATTTATTTCACAAGGAGAAGATGGACCTCTTCATTTAAGTATGAATTTAACAAGAGCTAAATTTGAAGAACTTGTAGATGATTTAGTTGAATCTACACTAGAACCAGTTCGTAAAGCTTTGAAAGATGCTGATTTAACAAAAAATGATATTGATAAAGTATTACTTGTCGGAGGTTCTACACGTATTCCTAAAGTACAGGAAATCATTCAAAAAGAACTTTCAAAAGAACCTTCTAAGGGTGTAAACCCAGATGAGGTTGTTGCTATGGGTGCTGCCATTCAAGGTGGTGTGCTTAAAGGTGATGTAAACGATATTGTCCTTCTAGATGTAACACCACTTTCATTAGGTATTGAAACATTAGGTGGTGTATGTACTGTTTTAATTCCAAGAAATACAACTATTCCTACAAGTAAATCACAAGTATTCTCTACAGCAGCAGATAATCAACCTGCCGTTGATATTCACGTATTACAAGGTGAAAGATATATGGCAGCTGATAATAAAACACTTGGAAATTTTCAGTTAACAGGAATTCCTGCTGCACCAAGAGGTGTTCCACAAATTGAGGTGACTTTTGATATAGATGCGAATGGTATTGTAAATGTAAAAGCTAAAGATATGGGAACCAATAAAGAACAATCTATTACTATTACTGCTTCAACCAATTTATCAGATGAAGAAATTGATAAAATGGTAAAAGAGGCAGAAGCAAATAAAGCAGCTGATGAAAAGCGTAAAGAAGAAGTAGATGTAAAAAATGATGCAGAACAACTTATATTTGCTACTGAAAAATCTATTAAAGATTTAGGTGATAAGATTGATGCAAAAGATAAAGAAAAGGCAGAAGAAGAAATGAAAGCTTTAAAAGAAGCTCTTGAAAAAAATGATTTAGAGGAAATTAAAACGAAAAAAGAAAAATTACAGGAAACAGCTATGGCATTTGCAACAAAAGTATATGAAGAAGCAGCTAAGAATGCTGATGCAAATAAGGAAGAATCATCTTCCTCATCCAATAAAAAGGATAAAAAGAAAAAAGACAAAGATGATGAAGAAGTAGTAGATGCACAATTTGAATAAAATGAAGTTCTAGGTTACTAGAACTTTGTCTTATAGAGGAGATATATATGGAAAAATTAAAAAAACGTAGTGAAGTTGCTGAAAAAGATCAATGGGATTTATCAAATTTAATGACATCTGATTTATTTGAAGAGAATATTCAAAAAGTTCAAGAATTAGTAGAAGAAGCTACTCATTATCGTGGAAAAATTACAGAAAATGCTGATACTTTTTATAAATATTTAAAAATCGATGAAAAAATAGACCGTCTACTATCTAATATATATGTATATGCACATTTGTATTGTGATGTAGATACTACCAATGTAGAGGGACAAAAACTCAAAATGAGGGCGGAGAGATTAGAAGAGACAATTCTAGAAAAACTTTCTTTTGCTAATCCTGAGATATTGAGTACAGATTATGAAACAATAAAATCTTTTATAGCAGAAAAAGAAGAGTTAAAAAAATATCAATTTTATTTAGAAAGATTTTTCCTTTTCAAGGATCATACATTAACAAAGGAAGAAGAGGAGATTGTTACTAAAGCAAGTAATGCTTTTGGAACTCCTTATGAAGTTTTTTATAATTTAGATAATGCAGATATTCATATTGGGAATATTTCTGTAAATGGAGAAGAAGTAGAAGTTACAAATAGTAATTATATCAAACTCATGATGAATAGGAATAGAAAGGTTCGGAAAGACGCTTTTGAAAAAATGTATGCCTTTTGGAAAGATCATATTCATGTTGTTGCAGCTAGTTATAAAGGGAAAATCAAAGAAGACTTTTTCTATAGCAAAGTAAAAAAATATAAAAGTCCATTGGAAGCACATTTATATAGTGATCAAATTGATACAGATGTATATAAAAATGTAATTGATGTAACACACAATCATTTAGATAAGTTACATCATTATATGAAAATTAGAAAAAAAATGTTAGGGATACAGGATTTGCACATGTATGATATTTATGTTCCCCTTGTTAAGGAGGAAGATGAGGATATCGCTTTTGAGGTGGGAAAAAATATATTATTTGAAGCTTTACAACCACTTGGAGAAGAGTATTTAAAGGATTTAAAACAAGCATTTGACAAACGTTGGATTGATATTTACCCTAATAAAGGAAAAAAATCAGGGGCTTATCAGTGGAGTACTTATGATTCATCTCCATATGTATTACTCAATTACAATAATAATATGGATTCTGTGTCTACTATGGCACATGAGTTAGGCCATGCTATGCATTCATATTATTCTAAAAAAAATCAGGATTTTCTATATCATGATTATCCAATTTTTCTGGCAGAAATTGCATCTACAGTAAATGAAGTGATATTAAATGATTATCTAATTCGTCATGCAAAAGATAAAAAGGAAAAGATTTTATATTTAACAGAATTTTTAGATAAAGTAAAAGGCACCATTTATAGACAGGTGCAGTTTGCTGAATTTGAAATGATTATGCATGATAAAGAAGAGAAGGGCGTTCCTTTAACAGCAGAGGAATTTTGCCAAACGTATTATCAATTAAATCGAAAATATTATGGTGATGTTATGGTCAGTGATGATGCCATTCAATATGAATGGGCTAGAATTCCACATTTTTATACACCATTTTATGTATACCAATATGCAACAGGACTTACAAGTGCTTTAGCACTTGCTAGTGATATATTAAATCATGTAGATGGTGCGAGGGAAAGATATTTGAAGTTTTTATCAAGTGGTTGCAAGGATTATCCTTTAAACATCCTTAAAGAAGCTGGTGTAGATATGGGGGAAACAGAACCACTTGAAAAAGCATTTGCTATGTTTTCAGATAAACTAAAAGAATTAGAAGAATTGGGAGATTTATCAAAGATTTACATAAGGAAGTAGGTGTAGTATGAATAAGAAAGATTATTATGAAGTCCTTGGTGTTAGTAAAGATGCATCTAGTGCAGATATTAAAAGTGCCTTTAGACGTTTAGCCAAAAAATATCATCCTGATGTTTCTAAAGAACCTGATGCTGCAGAAAAGTTTAAAGAATGTCAAGAAGCCTATGCAGTTCTTTCTGATGAACAGAAGCGTCGTCAATATGATCAATATGGTCATGCTGCTTTTGAAGGTGGAGCATCTGGTGCTGGAGGTTTTGACTTTAGTGGTTTTGATTTTTCAGATATTTTTAGTGATTTATTTGGAGGTGGTTTTGGATTTGGTGGAGGATCATCCCGTGGAGGAGATAGACCAACGCAGGGAAGAGATACCCTTATGCATGTAAATTTAACCTTTGAAGAGGCTGTGTTTGGAACCACTAAAGAAATGAATATCGATACTACAGAGACATGTGAAGATTGTGATGGTAAAGGGGGCCATGGCGAGACAAATTGTAGTAAGTGCCATGGTCTTGGAACGATTGTAACAGAACAAAGAACTATGTTTGGAGTTTTTCAATCTAGAACAGCCTGTGATAAATGTCATGGAAAAGGTAAAAGTTATGATAAAGTTTGTAATACTTGCCATGGGAAAGGTATCATAAAAGTGAATAAAAATATTAAGGTTCGCATTCCAGCCGGTGTAGATGATGGTAATAGACTTAGGGTTCCTGGTAAGGGAGAAGCTGGTCATAATGGTGGACCTAATGGGGACCTTTATCTAGAATTTTCTGTAAAATCCCATCCTTTATTTCAGAGAGATGAGGGAGATATTTTTATTACCCTTCCTCTTACAATCCCGGAAGCTGTTCTTGGTTGTAAGAAAGAAATTCCGACTTTGTATGGAAATGTAAAAATGGTGGTGCCAGCGGGCAGTAGTACAGGTGATAAACATCGAATTAAAGGTAAAGGTGTGGAAAATCCTAATACAGGAAGAAAAGGCGATATGTATGTGATACTAAAAGTATTAATTCCTAAAAAATTATCAAAAGAGCAGAAAAAACTATTTGATGCTTTATCAGAAACGAATTTAGAAGATGCACAGGAAATTAAGAATTTTCACAAATATATCTAAGAGGCTTATAACCTCTTTTTTTCTTACATTTTTGTCATAAAAAATATGTAAAAAGTATGATATGATACTAGTAGATCAATAGGGAAATTGATTAATTTATAAAAAAGTGATATACTGATAAAGTTGATGAGGTGAACTATGAAAAAAATTGTGGAAAAAGTTAAGACAAAATCAATTGCATATGCCCAAACCAATATTTTATTTTTTACATTTACACTCACATCGGTATTCAATGGAATGCTCCTTCGATTTTTAACTGTAAAAAATTATTTTGAAATTAAACCAATTTTGGGGGATTTGATTATTGTCCTTGTAATAGGTGCTTTTGGGTATTTAATAAAACCCAAACATCAATTTAAATATTTTTTAGGTTGGTCTATATTCTTTTCTCTTCTTTGTATTGTTAACTCGATGTATTATACAAATTATCTATCGTTTGCATCTGTATCTTTGCTAGCAACATCTCTGCAAGTAGTAGATGTAGGAGATGCTGTTATTCAAAATGTGATGGAAATTAAAGATTTTTCATATATATGGCAGCTTTTTGCATTAATATTTGTTCATATTTCTTTAAGAAAAAAAGATTATTATGAAAAAGTAAGTAAAGTAGAAGTTGGTAAAATTCGTATTTTAAATACTTTAATTGGTGCTTTAATCGCAACAGGATTTTTTGTATCCATGTTAACATCTTTAGATATTAGTAGACTTGGAAAACAATGGAATCGGGAATATGTTGTTATGAAATTTGGTATTTATATGTATCAAGCAAATGACTTAATTACATCTTTAAAACCGCAAATTAGTCCTCTTTTTGGATATGATGAAAATTATAAAACATTTAGACAGTATTATGAGAATAGAGAAGATAAAACGATTAATAATGCCTATACCAATATATTAAAAGATAAAAATATTATCGTAATTCATGCGGAAAGTATACAAGATTTTTTACTTCATACACAATTTAATGGACAAGATGTAACACCTAATTTAAAAAGATTATCTGAGGAAGGATTATATTTTTCCAATTTTTATGCACAGGAAAGTGTAGGAACTAGTAGTGATACTGAGTTTACATTTAATACCTCTTTAATGCCCGCTAATAGTGGAACTGTATTTATTAGTTATTGGGATAGAGAATATATTACCATTCCTAAATTATTAAAGGAAAAAGGTTACTATACATTTAGTATGCATGGGAATAATTGTACATTTTGGAATCGCAATAATGTACATAAAGAGTTTGGGTATGATAATTTTTATTGTTATACAAAAGATTTTAAAATTGATGAGACAATTGGTCTAGGACTTTCTGATCAATCCTTTTTTAGACAGTCTATTCCTAAGATTCAAAAAGTAAAAGAGAAAAATGGAAAATTTTATGGAGTGATGATTCAATTATCAAATCATACACCATTTAATAATAAAGGTGAGGATATTAGTGATTTTGATGTTTCTATGAATTATAAGAAAATAGATGAAACAACAAATGAAGAAATTGAAGTCAATGCTCCATATATGGAGGGTACAAAATTAGGTAGTTACTTTAAATCTGCTCATTATTCTGATGAGGCAATTGGTTCGTTTATTGATCAATTGGATCAAAATGGTCTTTTAGAAAATACAGCTATTGTGATTTATGGTGATCATGATGCTAAGTTAAAAAAAGGGGAGTATACAAGATTTTATAATTATAATCCAGAAACTGATTCTATATTGGAAAAAGATGATCCGAATTATAGAGAAATTGATTATTATGATTATGAATTGAATAGAAAGGTTCCATTTATTATTTGGACAAAGGATGGAACAATTAAGCATGAACAGGTAGATAAAGTTATGGGAATGTATGATGTACTTCCAACCCTTGGAAATATGTTGGGGATTAAAAGTCCATATCAATTGGGACACGATATTTTCAGTATAGATGATAATGTTGTAGTATTTCCTGATGGAAATTGGCTAACAGATAAAATGTATTATAGTCATCAAAAAGATGAGGGAAAAATGTTGAATGAGGGAGATACAGTGAGTAAGGAATATATCGATAAATATAATCAGATTTCAGAGGAAAGTATATCTGTTTCTAATTCTATTATTGTGTATGATTTAATTAGAAAAGCGAAGGAAAAGAGTTTGATTGTACCTAGTATGATGCAGAAGTAGGAGATTTCTTTATGAGATCTCTTTTTGTATTCATTTTATATAAATGTAGAAATTTGAATTGACAATTATAAATTTTTACGATAAAATGAAACTATAGCTTAAAAATGCATATAATGTAATAAATGGGTCTATAGCCAAGTGGTAAGGCATGGGACTGCAACTCCCTGATCGTTGGTTCAAATCCGACTAGGCCCTCCATGCAGATGTGGTTTAATGGTAGAACATAACCTTGCCAAGGTTAGAACGGGAGTTCGATTCTCCTCATCTGCTCCATTTGAAAACAACTTACGGGCTAATGAAAGTTCGTGAGTTTTTATTTTATATAAAAGACTTTAGTTCTCTTTCTAGGAAGGAGGACTTTTTTGATGTTGGAATTTAAAACTATGGAAACATTGAAACCAAATACTGAAATCTTGGAGGTGATTAAAGATTATACATACAAAGTTAAAAAAGGTGAAATAAAACATATTCTACATACTAATTTACAAGTTATAGAACCTACTGAATATTTAATTACATATCCTAC
>CANPPW010000010.1 GCA_947576095.1 uncultured Mycoplasmatota bacterium
ATTTTGAGTCACTTTTATTTAATTTTTTGTTTCACATCATTTACAAACGTACAATATGTTAAATTAAATAATTTTGTAAAAACAAAAAACTCCAAATTTTATATTTGAAGTTTAACAAATAATCCTACGAATAGCCAAAATCGTATTATAAGAGGCATTACTACTAGTTGTAATTCCTAATTGAGAATTAGCAGCATGCACAATGCCACCTTTTCCATCATAAATAGCAACATGATTTGGATAAATAATTAAATCCCCCGCTCTCGCCTCTTTTAAAGAAGAAACTGCTTGTCCAACCGTTGCTTGCTCATAGGAGGTTCTTGGAATTTCTGCTCCAAACATTGCCATAATTGCCTTAGTAAACCCTGAACAGTCAATTCCTCCTGTTAATGAATTTCCACCATATACATAAGGATTTCCTACATATTCCATCGCCTTTTCAACAATTTTAGTTCCATTTCCAGCAGATAAATTCACAATACAACTTCCATTTGTACTTTGTTTTGTAATTACAGTATCCATATCTTCATCCTTGTTATCAGTCGTTGCCTTTGAACTAGACAAACTAGATGCTTTTTTTAGTCTCTTTCGAATTTTAGTATTCAATTTTCCTACAGCAATTGAATTTTTATCTTTTGCACTATCTTTCTTAGCAGTAACTAACGCTTCTTTTTCTTTTAAATTTGCAATATTTTCTTTTGTAGCACCTACCCAGCAATTAGTAAGACCTACTTTTTGCTGCCCGAAAAGGCTCAAAAAGGTATCTGTTATACTAATAATTAAAAAAACAAAAATAGCAGATGCAAAACGATCAAGCGTTTTTTTAGGGATTATTTTACTATCCTTATCAGTACTCACTACTACTTTTAAAATATCTAACATAGACATAATAATTAAAATAATAGGAACCACTATTTTTATAATATTCATAACAGACTTGATAAATAAAAAGATACTTAATACATTAGAGTCATTACAATATGTTTGATCAATCATCTTTTAAGCCTCCTACTTCTCTAATTCAAATATAAATGGATCATCATCAAAGATAACTTTATCTTCATAAATAGATTGTAAAGAAAATCCTCGATACAAAACTAAATGACCATCTTTAAAAAACAAAGATGCTCCTTCATCTATATTGACCATATCCCGCCACTTTAAATAACAAGTAAAATCACATTCCTCTCTTGGAATATACCCCTCTTCTACAGCCTTTTCATAATAGAAATACATTTTATTTTGAAGTGTATGCCAAATAGAATCTTCAGGATAGCCTAATGATGCAAGAACCTCCTGATTAGAAAGTAACGTTCCATCTTGCATTTCTATCACATACGAAAGATACCTCGTTTCCATATCTCGATTGCTCTCATCGTAAAAATACACTCGAATTAGTAAAAACAAAAGATTGCCCTTTTGCGAATACTCATATGTAAATTCAGATTTTTCCTCTTCTAAAACCTGATAATAGAGTTCCATAATCTCTTCGTTTATTGCATAAATAGAATCAAAACGTAAATTTATCTGAGGCAGATAAGAACTTTTTGTAGAGGATTTACTTTTACCTTTTTCTAATGTATACACATAATCATAATTTTGTACTTTTTTTAAGGAATCCTTTTTATTTCCTAATACAATATTAACTAAAAACAAAATTATAAGAACCAAAATTAAAATAGCAAGAGCAATTACATTTTTTCTATATTGTCTTAAAAATTCTACCATATAAGCTCCTTAAATGATTCTATATATTGTATTTATGAATTTGTTCAGTAAATTCTTTCTCAATCAAATGTAATCTTTCTTCTGTTTTTGCTTCAAACCTTGCTGTAATATTAGGTCCTGTATTAGAAACTCTAACTAAAGCAAAACCATCCTCAAATAAAACTTTAATTCCATCAATAGTTAAAATTTCATATCCTTTTTCTAGGCAATATTCTTTTACCTTTTGTACCACTTCATTCTTTTTACAATCAGGAGAAGCAAATTTTAATTCTGGGGTTGCATAATACTTGGGAATTCCTTCTAAAAGTTCACTTACACTTTTATCAGTGTGTGATAAAATTTCAAGCAATCTAAGCCCTGCATAAAGACCACTATCAAATCCTTTGAATTTATCTCTAAAATATACATGCCCTGAAAGTTCTCCACCAAATGGTAAATCCATTTCTTTCACTTTAGCTTTTGTGTAAGAATTACCTGTTCTATAACAATACGGAGTTCCTCCCAAATTACGAATTTCATCTTCTAATGCTTTAGAACATTTTACATCATATAAAAATGTCTTATTTTTAACCTTATCAATGATATTCCTTATAATAAGAATCATGTATTGATCTGTTGGAATGTAATTCCCCTTTTCATCAACAACGCCTAACCGATCACCATCTCCATCAAATCCAATTCCAACATCTGCATGAAGCTCTTTCACTTTTTGCTTTAACGCATCTAAATTAGATTCTACACATGGATCTGGGTGATGATTTGGAAAAGAAGAATCACTCTCTCCAAATAAAACAGTAACATCAATTGGAAATTTTTCATAAAGTTCTTTGGCAATGATACTGGTTGTTCCATTTCCCAAATCAATGACTGCTTTTACTTTTCTACCTCCAAACGAAAGTGAATTTAACATCAAATCTATATATTCTTTTCGAATATTATAACAAGATAGTTTCCCTAATCCCTCTTTAAAATCCCCTTTTATGGTATATTCATAAAAAGCTGTAATCATCTCTCCTTTGGCATTTCCTCTTTCATCAAAAGCAAACTTAAAACCATTATCATCCTTTGGATTATGGCTGGCTGTTACCATAATACCTGATGGAATATCTAATAAAATGCAAGCATAATAATACATAGGCGTTGTCACCAAACCTAAGTCTATTACATCTACACCAGTTTCTAAAATCCCCTTTATAAGAGCTTCTGTTAACATGGGAGAAGAATACCTATTATCATGTCCTATTATACACTTCTTTTTTCCTAAATCTAAAATATAACTACCATAGGATTTTCCTACTGTATACGCTACATCCTCATTGATTGTCAAAGGGTATACCCCTCTTATATCATAGCCTCTAAATATATAAGGACTTATATCTTTTATAATCTCCATAAATGACCTCTTTTCTATCTTGTTTTATTGTATCATATTTTTTCTTATGACTCCAGTACTTAACTATCATATAGAAAAAAAGTCAAAAGTAATATTACAACTTTTAACTCTATACAGAATCTACATCATAGGAAAGAAGATTTTGAATATCCTGTTCACTTAAATTAGAAAATTGATTTTCCTTCATTTTATTTCCTTCAATTAAAGTATCACTTAATAATTTTTTCTGCTTCTGTAACTGTAAAATTTTCTCTTCAATAGTTCCTATGCAAACCATTTTAATCACCTGAACGGTACTGCTTTGTCCAATTCTATGGGCACGATCTGTGGCTTGATTTTCGGCTTGTGGATTCCACCAAAGATCTAGATGAATAACTACATCAGCACCTGTCAAATTGAGCCCTGTTCCTCCTGCTTTTAACATAATCAAAAATACCTTTGTATAATCATGATTGAATTTTTCTACAAGTTCTGCTCTTTTTTTACTGGAAACAGAGCCATCTATCACATAAGAGTCAATGCCATTTTGATTTAAACGCTCCCTTACAATTTCAAGTGCTGTTTTAAAACTGGTAAAAATAAGAATTTTATGGCCATTTTGAGTAATATCCATGACCATTTTTGTCAACTCTTCCACTTTAGTGCTTATACCTTGATACTCAGGAAATAGAATTTTAGGATCAATACAGATTTGTCTTAAACGCGTAAGTAATTGCAAAATCTTAAACCTGGCCTTTTGAAACCCCTCTTTTTCAATAAGCTGCTGCATTTCTTCATTTGTTTTTTGTAAACAGTGAACATATAAAGCTTTCTGTTCTTTTGATAATTCTAAATAGATTGTATTTTCTATTTTAGGTGGAAGATCCTTTGCTACATCTGTCTTTTTCCTTCTTAAAATAAAAGGAGAAATTTGAGTTTGTAGACAATCAAAAGGCTGATTTTCAGTATCAAAATCTTTTAAATTGTACTTACTTTGAAATCGAGGTAAACTGGTAAGATACCCAGGCATAATAAAATCAAAAATACTCCAAAGTTCTATAATGCTATTTTCAATTGGGGTTCCAGTGAGAGCAAAATTTACATTGGATTTAAGTGACTTTACCGTTTTCGTAATATTACTTCCAGGGTTTTTAATACTTTGTGCCTCATCCAATATAATGAGCTCAAAAGGAATGTTACTATAATATTCTATATCACGTTTTACTAGTCCATATGTAGTAATCAAAATATGAATATCATCTAAATTTTGTAAAATTTCTTTTCGTTTCTTTTGATTTTCAGCAAGAACTTGATAATATAGATTTTCACCAAACTTTTTAAATTCATTTTCCCAATTATAAATAAGAGAAGTTGGTGCAACTATCAATATTTTAGCATCTTTCTTATCCTTTATCACTTGTTTTAAAAAATAAATCATCTGAATAGATTTTCCAAGTCCCATCTCATCTGCAAGAATTCCACCAAAACCACATTTATATATATTATATAACCATTTTACACCTATTAATTGATAAGATCTCAAAATTTTTTCTTCTATTTTAGATAAATGGATAGGTGCATCTTTATAAGTATTAAAATCTTGAATCAATTGATCAAATAAGTGATCGGTTTGAATCACACTCGAATGTTTTCTAAGACTATCTAAATAAATAGCCCTATATTTGGGAATATTCCCACCACCTTCTTTCAAATCATAAGTGGTAAAGTCCATTTGCTCCATCAATGACTGAAACTCTTTTAAATTTTGATTGTCATCCACATCTAAAATAGCACCACTTTTAAGTTTATAATATTTTTTATGGTTACGTATTGTATCAAAAATATGGGTCATCTCTTCAGGGGTGATATCACCAAGATCAAAAGTATAAGACATGATATGATCTTGCCCTATTGAAAATTGAGATGTAATTCTTGTTTTTTTGACTATTTTTGTATTCTTTAATTTTTCACTCGTAAATATATCATATTTAGAAGATAATTGATTCATACCAATCTCCAGAAAATTTCCCAATTGTTCCATTTCAGATATTTCTAAATGCGTATCCTTCCACTGAAAAGAATATTTTAATATATCATTTATAACGTTTTGTTCAAATTCTTCATTTCGAATAATATTATAATCATCATATTTAAAATAATGAACAACATCTCCATGATAATCAAAATCAACTTTACAAATGATTTTTTCATCTTCTATATCCAAATAAATTTTAGGAATAGGATCTATTAGGCTAACTTCTTTTTGTAACGATGCATCCATTTGTATATTATTTTTTATAGTAGGCAAAATTCCTTTTACAAATTTATCAAGTTCTTGTTTTCGGAACTCTATTTTCTCCACATTATACTTTCGGAATGTATTTAAAACTTTTAAAAAGGCATCTGGAACTTCATAAAGGATTTGATTTTTGATAATATATTGAAAATTTCTAGTCAGGGGATGATATGAAAAATCGTGCTGAATTTGATATGTATAAATTGTATTTTTTTTCGTTAATTTTCCTTGAAAAGGATTTTCAAAAGCAACTCCTACAAAAGTACCATAATGCATAATTTCATATCGTCTTTCCTTTAAAAATAAAAGAAATGGATGAATCTTATCTTCTCTAATAAAAATTTGTCCCCCATAATAATGACCTTCTTCTTTGTAACATTTTTGTAAAAATAACAATATTTCTTCATCTTTTGCGTCAAAGTATTGCATACTTGGTTGATAAGTAAATTGTTTCCCAAAGTAGCAAGAGCCACTTTGTTCCCTATAAATACGAAAAAATTCTGATATCTTTGCTCCTATTACATAGATTCGTTCAAGTCCTATTTTAGGTTTCACAAAAAGGCCAACCCCATAATAAGAATCAACAAATTGTAGTTCCAATGTAAGTGTTAATTTTTGTTTGGCAAAGTTATGATATATAGAAGGTGTACATTCATCTAATATTTTTTGTGCGATCAAAAATTTTTGTGTGTCTTCACTAAATCCAAAAATACGATTTCCATATTCCAATAAAACAGCAGCAATATGCTTACATTTACTTTCTTTTTCATACTTAGGGCAAGTACAAGTTGCACTCATCATTTTTCTTTCCTTTAAAATCATTTGAACACTATAAATCTTACTACTTGTCTCTGATCTGACTTTAAATGTATATAATTTTGTTCCCCCTCTAAAAGGAATTTGTTTAGGATTTACAATATTTTTTTTGGGAAAGTTTTCCCCTTTTACAAGGTCCGTAAATCCAACTATTTTTTTAATTTCAGCCTTTAAATCCATCTGTATCACCATTCCTTTGCCTTTTCAGTATGCCTAGTATAACATGGTTCATTTTTTCTGTAAATAAAAAAGAGAATCTCACTTTTTATATGGTAAAGGATCTTCTCTACTATTTTGTTTTTTTATTTCTTTTTTTCTTAAAAAGGCCAAAAAGCGAAAAACCTTTATTCTTTTCTTTTAGTAAACCATCTCTTATAAATGCAGAATCTATATTTTTCAAAATGGTATTAGATAAATCAAAAGTAGTACCATACTCTAGTTGATAAATATTTTTAGGATACTTATCATCTACTACAATAACAGGAACTTTAGAAGAAAAGTCCACCAATAGAGAAACATCCTCTTTCACAAATGTTTTTTTCATTCCATAAAGTGATGAAACAAATAAACTCATTTTTTCATTTTTGCACATTTCTTTTACTTTTAATAATATTTGATCAATTTCTTGTAAAGCTTCCTTTAACATTTCAATATTCTCGTATTCTGATATATCATAATCAATAATAATATAAGTATAATCTTCCATATGAATAGCGGCATGAATCAACTCCCACGCTTTTTCATCGTGTAAATGATTATCATCAAATAAAGCAAACTGCACAGCAGAAGATCCTATTTTTTTTAGACCATTGCAATAATAATAAATATCCTGCATTCGATTTTTTTGAGTAAGAATCAGTGTTTTGGCACCTATACTTTCACAACTATTCGCAAGGGAAATCTTACTTTCTGCATATTGTAATAAAGCTTCAACATAAGTATCCTCCAACGGGAATAAAGATACTATTTTTATATCCTTACGTGCCTCGGAATAATTAGGTATACTTGGAGGTGCAAAGAGATTATACATAACATTTACTGTATCTACCTTATGATTCATCATAAAAAAAAGGTCATGATCTTCTATTTTAAATCCATTATGAACAACAAAAGGAGCCACATCTTTAGGACTTACATTGTTTTTATATAGCGTTTCTAACTTATTTGTATAATCTGTCCACTTCTCACCTATTTCATTAATAAATATACGATAAAGCTTTTTTACTGCTTCTATATTTTGATTTCCATATACGTAATTTTTTCCTGTAACAATTCCTATTTTAACATTTGGATAAGTATCACATATATCTCTTATTTTACCAATATAAGAATCTAAATATTGATATTGATGAATGGTTTCACTAAAAAAAACAGGATGAACCCATATAGGCTTTTGGGTTATTTTTCGAAAATACGATAAAAATAATTTTAATTGCTCAACATATTCTAAACTTTCCAATGAAATCATAATGTGTAACTTTCCGTTTTCATTCGCCTTTAAATGATTAGGAATAGTTTGATTTTTATAGATTTCCTGATTTTGAAAAGCCAATTCTATTAAAGTATCTACTGTATGCGTTTTCACACCAACACTAAAATGTTTAAATCCTTCTTTATAATCAAAAGCACTTGTTGGCAATGATGCAAAAATATGTTCAAAAGTAAGTTTATCCATAGTTGGCATCAAAGTTGGACTATAAACAGAAGCAGATCCCTTTTTTTCAATTCCCAAACCATTTAGTAAAAATAAAACTGTTTTTTTCAACTTGAAAACCTCCTTACTATTCTTTTATTATGATACCGTTTTCATCTAGAGTTGTCAAGAAAACAGGCTAGAACTCTTTTTCTATAAACACATTTTCAAAAATAACCTACAATTTTCACCTAACCCTTCTAGGTCATTTTTTATATTCAAAAAGCTACAAAAGTAGCTTAATGAGTTGCAATATATTCTTCTCCTGCACCTTTATATAGCATAACTAAGGTCATAATTTCTAAATAAAATAACATTACGAAAAGAAAAATCCAACCAAATACTGGAAATATAAGAAGTAATATCCATATATAAGGAGATAAATAAAGTTCATGCCCTCCCACATGCAAACGTGCTGCTGTTTTACATAAAATTTCAATATGAAAAATAGAAAACATAATAACTGCAGGAAATACAAAAAGTAATATTCCTATAAGCCAGTACTGCCATTTCGCATACCAAGCATTTTTATCATACACATCTAATAAAGCTCCTAAAACAAGTGTACTAGAACCACTTGAGAACAAAAACAACAGTAGCCAAATCCACCAATTTTCACGTTTTAATATTTTCATTACATCAACTCTTTCTTCTTTCCTATTATATCATTATTTTGTTAAATTATGCCCAAATTTTGCCATATTTACAATCATTTTGACACTTGTTTCATTTTTTCCTTTAACTGATATAAAATACTTAAAGCATCCATAGGAGATATTTCTAAAGGATTTATTTTAGAAAGTTCCCTTTCCACTTCCGATTCATTTTGGATAAGTTCATCAATTGGTAAAGATTCTTGAATTCTAACTTCTCTTTTTCTCTCTCGATTCTCATAAATAGACAAAATAGAATCCGCTCTCTTAATGAGAGAATCTGGAAGATTTGCTAAACGAGCAACATGAATACCATAACTTTTATCAGCACTTCCCTTTTCTATCTTATGTAAAAAAGTAATGTTACCATCTTCTTCATAAGCACTTACATGGATATTTTGTAATTCTTTTAAGGATTCCTCTAAATCTGTAAGTTCATGATAATGTGTAGAAAATAACGTTTTCGCTTTAATCTTATTATGAATATATTCAATAATAGCTTGAGCTAAGGCCATCCCATCAAATGTAGCAGTTCCTCTTCCTAATTCATCAAATAAAATAAGACTATGTTCTGTTGCATTTAAAATGGCATAATTAGCTTCCATCATTTCAACCATAAATGTAGACTCTCCACTTACTAAATCATCACTAGCACCAATTCTGGTATAGATAGCGTCAAAAATAGGAATACTAGCCTCTTTAGCAGGAACAAAACACCCAATTTGAGCCATAATAACAGTTACTGCAAGTTGCCTCATATAAGTGGATTTACCAGCCATATTAGGACCAGTAATCAACTGAACACATACATTTTCATCCATAATAATATCATTGGGCACATATACACTATTCAAAACTTTCTCTACAACTGGATGCCTATTTTCACAAATATAGATTTTCCTTTGCTCTGTTAATTTAGGTCTAACATATCCATTTTCTTCTGCAACTGTAGCAAAAGATTGTAACACATCAATCTCACTAATCACTTTAGCAATTTCCTGCAAAACAGGGATATATTGCTTTACCTTATTACGTATTTCAATAAAAAGGTTATATTCTAAATCAATAATTTTTTCTTCAGCATTTAAAATAAGATCTTCTTTTTCTTTTAAAATAGGACTAATGTATCTTTCACAATTAGAAAGTGTTTGTTTTCTTTCATACCCATATTCCTCTTTTACCAAATCAGCATTTCCTTTAGAAATTTCAATATAGTATCCAAAAACACGGTTATATCCAACTTTTAAGTTTTTAATGCCAGTCCTTTCCCGCTCCTCTATTTCAAATTGAGCAACAAAGTCCTTTCCACCTTTTCTAAGTGTTTTTAACTCATCTAACCCTTCATGATATCCTTCTTTAATTAAGTATCCTTCCTTGATTCCGATAGGTGGATTTTCATAAATAGCGGTTTCCAGTAAATCATACAATTCATCAACAACTGGAAGTTTTTTATAAAAACATAATTCAGAAAGAATTTTTTGGATTGTAGGGAGAACCTTTAAAGATGATTTTAACTGAAGCATATCTCTAGCATTCGCACTTCCAAAAGCAATCCTGCCAGAAAGTCTTTCAAGATCATAAACATGAAATAAAGCATCACATAAATCTCCCTTAATGATAAATTTTTGCAGAAGTACATCTACAATATCATACCGTTTTTCAATCTCACTTTTCACTACTAAAGGCATTTCAATTATACTCTTTAAAGCTCTAGATCCCATTGCTGTTTTGGTTTTATCCAAAAGCCAAATAAGAGAATAATTTCTCTGTTTTAATCTTAAAGTTTCAGTAAGTTCTAAATTTCTCTTGGTATGCATATCCATTTTCAAATAATTTTTATTCTCTTTAATTACCGCTTTCTGTAAATGGGAAAGACGTCTTTTTTGTGTTTCATCTACATAACTAAGTAAGTGCTTAATCGTCTCTATATATCTAACATCACCAATATCTTCATAAATATAAGTATAATCTGTAATATCTACTACCTCATCATAAATGGAAACTGCAACTTTAAATTGTCTCTTTAATAAAGATAAAATTTTTTCATCTAGATTTTTCTTTGCAACAATCTCTTTCAATCCCAAACTGACAACTTCAGTAACGACTTTAGAAATATTATGAGGAAGCATCATCACATTCATTTCTCCAGTAGATATGTCTGCATAACTAACAAAATATGCATGATGAAAATCAAGAATATTACCAATATAATTATTTTCCTTCTCATTCAGTGCTTCATTTTGAATGATAGTACCTTTACTAACAATTTGTATAACGCCCCTTTTTACAATCCCCTTTACTTCTTTAGGATCTTCTAATTGCTCACAAATACCTATTTTATAACCTTTTTCTACTAATTTTTCTATATAAACAGATGAGGCATGGTGGGGAATGCCACACATCGGAATTTTTTCTGCTAAGCCAGCATTTTTACCTGTTAAAGTAAGTTCTAATTCCCTAGAAACGACAATCGCATCTTCGAAAAACATTTCATAAAAATCCCCTAATCTAAAAAACAAAATAATATCCTCATTTTGATCTTTAATTTCTAGATACTGTTTCATCATAGGCGTTACTTTATTACGATCTACTTCAGCTCTTGTCATTTACATCACCTAAAAAGTATTGTACCAAAAATTGGAAAAGAAAGCTAGAGAATTTCCCCATAAAAAAAACTAGAATTATCTAGCATTTATCATCACAAACAGAGCTGTAAATTTCTTGTATAGATTTTGTGTATTTATCACGTAATTTTTTTTCTTCTTCTTTCGAAAGCGAACGAAGAGGATCTTTCTGTGTTTCCACAGTTCCTTCATGTATAGAGAGAATCTCCCCCTCTTTTATAAATACAATTGTTGGAAAATAAAGTCTTTTTACATGATCATCCTTTAAATCTTCATATACACTTGCTTTAGCCCCTAATTTCTCTAATAGAGTGTAATAAAAAGAAGAACCTTCTTTTACAGTCTTAATTTGTCCATCTTGCAAAATTTTTTCATCCCTCTCAGACAGAGCATTATAATAATATATCTTTTCTACATTTTCCTCATTCGCTGCATCAATCAAAACAGGAACCGCATTGCGGCACCAAGGACAATCTGGAAAACCAAAATAAATAATACCTGTCCCATCTTCTAAAAGATCTAGTATTTCTTTCTTCTTTGCATATACCATTCTATTATTATCTAAAATATGAATGGTTTTATTCTTATAATCTCGGCCTTCTCTTTGTTTTCCATTCAAATATTCATATTCTTCTTTAAATTTCTTTTCATCCTTTGTAATATTTTGAATGGGACTTTTCATTTGTTTAAGTGTATCTTTATAAAAAAAACAAGTCGATAAAATCAGTAAAATTCCTGCGATTGCTAAAATATATTTTTTCTGTTCCATTGTTATCACCTAATTTTATTATATCATATTTTTTTCTTTTTTTCTTATAAATACCAATCTCCCTCTCTTTGTCGAAATGTGTTTTCTCCTTTTATCAATAAAATAAAGAATTCCACCATACAATTTTTTAGGAGGAATACAGATGATAACAAATAAATCAGGGCTTACCGAAAAAGAAGTAAAAGAAAACCGCGAAAAACATGGAACCAATGCATTATCCTGTGTCCAATCAGGTGGTTTTTGGCATTTATTTTTAGAATCTTTAGGAGATCCTATTATCAAAATCCTTTTAATTGCACTGGGCATTAAAGTCATTTTCTTATTAAAAGATTTTGACTGGTATGAAACTGTTGGAATCGTTATTGCTATCTTTGTCGCTTCCTTTATTTCAACAATCTCTGAATATGGAAGCGAAAAAGCTTTTAAAAAAATGCAAGAAGATGCCGCAAAAATCAAATGCAAAGTAAAAAGAGAGGGAAAAATTACAGAAATACCAATTGAAGAAATCGTGAAAAATGATATTGTCATATTAGAAACTGGAGATAAAATTCCTGCTGATGGCATTTTAATAGAAGGTACTTTAAGTACAGATGAATCTTCTTTAAATGGTGAAGCAAGAGAATTTCATAAAGAAGCTTTCAAAGGTACAATAAAAGATGAAAATAAAGTATTCCGTGGAACTACTGTTTACTCTGGACGCTCTTTGATGTTAGTAACAGAAGTGGGTAATGCTACTATTTATGGAAAAATGAACTTAGAACTTAGCGAAGCATCTCCAGAAAGTCCTTTAAAATTAAGACTTAGAAAACTCGCTTTAATGATCAGTAAAATTGGATATATTGGTGCTTTTCTTGTTTCCCTTTCCTATTTATTTTCTGTTATTGTTATACAAAATCAATTTGAAACCAATAAAATAATAGAAACAATTACCAATTTTGAAGTGATGCTAGGTCATATTTTATATGCTCTTACATTATGTGTAACCATTATTGTAGTAGCGGTTCCAGAAGGGCTTCCCATGATGATTACACTAGTATTATCTTCTAATATGAAAAGAATGTTAAAGGATAATGTATTAGTTAGGAAATTAGTAGGAATAGAAACATCTGGAAGTGTAAATATATTATTTACCGATAAAACAGGAACGCTAACCAAGGGAAAATTAGAAGTAATTGAGATTCTAAGTGGAAACTTAAAATCATACAATAATGAAGCTGAACTTCTTATGCATCCAAAATACCATAATCTTGTCAGCACGAGCATTCTTTATAATAATGCAAGTTCTTATAGTGGAGATAAAATTGTAGGCGGAAATATCACAGATAGAGCTCTCCTTGCCTTTATTCATGAAAAACCCAAAGAACAAATTTCCAAAATCAAAACCATTCCTTTTGATAGTAAAAATAAATATGCAAGCACTCTAATTAATAATGGAAATAAATTACACCTTATTAAAGGAGCCTCTGAAAAAATTCTACCCCACTGTACACATTATTATAATGAATTAGGACATAAAATCCCTTTTAAAGATAAAACAAAAATCGAAAAATATATTCATGAAAGATCACATAAGGGTATTCGTATTCTCCTTTTAGCAATAGGTGATGCTTATACAATCGAAAATTTCCGTTCTTTAACACTCGTTGGAATTGTGTGTATCAAAGATGATATTCGAAAAGAAGCTATAACTGGAATCGAACTGGTAAAAGAAGCTGGTATTCAGACTGTTATGTTAACAGGTGATAATAAAGATACAGCATCTTCTATAGGAAAAGAAGTAGGTCTTGTTACTTCTGATAGTGATATGATTATAACATCAAATGACCTATCTACCCTATCAGATGATGAAGTTGCAAAACTACTTCCTAATTTACGTATTGTTGCTAGATCTTTACCAAGTGATAAAACACGATTGGTTAAAATTGCACGAAAAGAAGGGCTTGTTGTTGGTATGACAGGAGATGGTGTAAATGATGCACCTGCTTTAAAAAACGCTGATGTAGGATTTGCAATGGGAAGTGGTACAGAAGTAGCCAAAGAAGCCGCTGATATTGTTATTTTAGATGATAACTTTTTATCTATTTCCAAAGCCATTTTATATGGAAGGACTATTTTTAAAAGTATCCGTAAATTCATTATCTGCCAGCTTACTATTAATTTATGTGCTATTAGTTTATCTTTTATTGGTCCTTTCATTGGAATTGATACACCTGTAACTGTCATTCAGATGCTTTGGATTAACATGGTTATGGATACTCTCACTGGTTTAGCATTTGCTTTTGAACCTGCTCTTTTAGAATATATGAAAGAAAAACCAAAGAAAAAGGAAGAATCAATTGTAAACCGTTATATGTTTGGAGAAATCTTTTTTACAGGAATGTATTCTGCTATTTTATGTATCCTATTTTTAAAACTACCTTTCTTTGCACATATTTATAGGAATGATCCTAAATATTTATTATCTGCTTTCTTTGGCTTATTCATTTTTATTGATATTTTTAATAGTTTCAATGCTAGAACACATAGACTCAATTTATTTGCGAATCTATTTCAAAATAAAGTTTTTTTAACCATTGTCATTTTTATTGTAATTGTTCAAATTGGACTAATATACTTTGGTGGCAATCTATTTAGAACAGTGGGACTCACCTTCAAAGAACTACAAATTATGATTATTTTAGCCTTAACTGTAATTCCTATTGATTTTCTTCGTAAATTATATTTACGAAAAAGAGGGAACTACACAGGTGTATAAAAGGAAAGCTACAAGCTTTCCTTTATTTGTTGTACATTTTTTTGAATTCTTTCATCATTTGGTTTTAATGTTTGGGCCCTTTTCGCATACTCATAAGCTTCTTCCTTGTTTCCTGTATAAAACAAACAAATGGATAAAATATCCTCTACTGTTCCATCATAACAAAATGGTTCATTTATATATGTTTTCTCATTTTTTGAAATAAGAAGAGCTTTTTTTAAATATATAATTGCATCTTCATAGGCTTTTTGTTCATACAGAAAAAGAGCATATTCTACGAATGGATCCCTTAAATAAGGAGCTTCCTCGATTGCTTTTTGAAACCATAAATTTGCCTCTTCATATCTCTTTAAATGTATATAATCTCTAGCAATAAAACGCATAGAAGCACATCTTTCATCTTTCCAAGTCGCACTTTCTAATTTTAGATGTTGATGCAATATGTCAATGGATTCATTCCATCTCCCATAATACATATATTCTCTCCCTAAATAATGCATATTACGATCATCTTGTGGATCTTCTTTCACAGATATTTCTAATAACGGAAGGTAACTTCCCCTTGATTTCGTAAAATCTGGATAATGATTCAGGGTAAGTGAATCAATTGTTATAGTGTTCTCATAATTCCCCATATTTTTCAATACTTCATGTACAGGATGTACCCAAACATAATTTTTTCTGCTATGTATCTTGTCTATATAAAAATTGACAGCAGGGTTGCCATATGAATCAAAACTCCAATTATAATTATAACGTGCTCTTGTGACATCACTACTCCATGTTTTTTCGAGTTTCTCTCGCCATCCTTTTTCAAAAACTTCATCTAAATCGGTACAAACACAAATATCTGTATCCAACGGGACCATTTCTAATGATAAATTTCTAGCTTCATCAAAACGCCATGGATGAACAATCTTCTCTTCTACATGAACATCTCTAACTTTTAATTTTTCTACTGTATCATCTGTGGATCCTGTATCTAAAACATATATAGCATCTGCCTCTTTCATAGATTCAACCCAGCGATCTACGAATTTCGCTTCATTTTTACTGATGGCATACACACACACTTTCATAATATTCCTCCTCCTTATATCATATGAAAGAAAAAAGAAAGAAATCATAGCAGAGAGCCTTTTATATATGTAATTTATATTTGATAACTTTTAATTACAAAAAAAGTATTTTAAATTTTCATTAAAATACTTTCATATGTTACGATATAACATTCATAAAAATGCAAATCACAAAGAGAAGAAGGCCTAATAAAAGCGTAAGTCTACTGATAAACAGTTCCCCTCCTCTTTCTTTTCTATTGGCAAAAAGGCTGTCATTTGCACCCGATACAATGCCACTTCCCCCTTCTGCTTTACCACTTTGTAATAAAACTACCGCTATTAATAAAATAGATATAATAATTAATAAAATTTCCATTGAATCCCTTCTTTCATGACTTATAGAATCGTATCATATTTTTTCAAAGATTGCAAATGATTATGATAATTCTTCTTCTATTCTCATAAGTTGATTATATTTACAAATTCTATCTGTTCTAGAAAGAGACCCTGTTTTGATTTGACCCAAATCAAGACCTACAGCCAAATCTGCGATTGTTGTATCTTCCGTCTCACCACTACGGTGAGAAATAATTGTGTTATACCCATTTTCTTTTGCCAGTGCGATTGTTTCTAAAGTTTCTGTAATGGTACCAATTTGGTTCACCTTTAGTAAAATTGCATTCCCTGCTTTTTTATCAATTCCCATCTGTAAATATTTTTGATTGGTAACAAACAAATCATCTCCAACAAGTTGAATTTTATCTCCTAACCTCTCTGTAATGAGTGTAAATCCATCCCAGTCATTTTCATCTACAGGATCTTCTATTGAAATAATTGGGTACTGATTCACAAGTTCTTCATAATAAGAAATAAGCTCTTCTACACTAAGACTTCTCTCCTCACATGATAGTTCATATTTTCCATCTTTATAAAATTCAGAAGCTGCTGCATCTATAGCAATACAAACATCTACACCAGGAGTGTATCCCGCCCTTTGAACTGCTTCTATAATAAGTTCAAAACCTTCTTTATTATTTTTTAAATCAGGAGCAAATCCTCCCTCATCACCAACGCCTGTTGAAAGCCCTTTTTCATTTAAAACTTTTTTTAAATGATGAAATACTTCCGATCCTATTCTGACTCTTTCATGAATTGTATCTGCGTTAGGCACAATCATAAATTCTTGAAAATCTAGTTTATTATCTGCATGAGCCCCACCATTAATGATATTCATCATAGGTTTAGGAAGCGTTTTCCCTTCACCAATATATCGATATAAAGGTATATTTTTCTCTAATGCAGCTGCTTTCATTACAGCCATAGAAACCCCTAAAATTGCATTCGCACCAAGCTTAGACTTTGTTTCGGTTCCATCTAAAGCAATCATAGCATAGTCAATTTCTCTTTGTTTTTCAGCATCCATACCAACTACTAAATTACGAAGTTCATGATTCACATGATAAACGGCCTTTTGCACACCCTTTCCCATATAACGATTTTCTCCATCACGAAGTTCTAAAGCTTCCCTTTCACCAGTAGAAGCCCCTGATGGTACCATCGCTCTTCCTAAAATACCATTTTCTAAAATTACATCTACTTCTACGGTTGGATTTCCTCTTGAATCTAAAATCTCTCTACCTTTTATCTCTTTAATTTTACTCATTATATCCCTCTTTCTTTATTCTAATGTTCGCACGGTTTGTTTAAACTCATTTCCTCTATGTTCAAAACATGTATACTGATCCCAAGATGCACAGGCTGGTGAAAGCAAAATTACATCCCCCTCTTCTGCATTTAAATAAGCTGCTTTTGTAGCGTCTATTACATTTTCAACACTTATAGAAGGAATATTCTGACTTTCAGCAAACCTTTTCACACGTACTTTCGTTTCACCAAATGAAATAATTTTTTTTACATGATTCATATATTTCGCTAAAGGATCAAAACTATGTCCACGATCATATCCTCCAAGCAATAATATAATTGGTTTATCAAATGATTTGAGTGCAGTTATAGTAGATTCTGTATTAGTTGATTTTGAATCATTATAAAAAAGGCGCCCCTTTACTTCTTCTACAAATTCAATACGATGTTCTACACCCTTAAATTGTTTTAAATATTTCTTTATAACCCCACTATCTACATCAAATATATCTAAAGCAAGCAGCACACACATGATATTCTCATAATTATGCTCCCCTTGCAAACAGATATCTGATATATTAATAAATTTTTTATCATGAATATAAATCCAGCCATCATTTAAATAGGCATCTTTTTTATCCTTTTTTGAAAAATATATTTTCTTTGAAACAATATCTTCTGTAAGATTTATCACTTCTTCATTATCATAATTTAAAATCGCGATACTATTCTGTTGGTGATTCTGAAAAATTTTCTTTTTTGTTTGTTTGTAATTTTCATAACTTCCATGAAAATCAAGATGAACTTCGCTTATATTAGTTAATATGCTAATATCTGTTTTAAAATGATACATATCTAAAAGTTGATGATCGGATATCTCTATAACTAAAATACTATCTTTTTCCATCTCTGTTACTGTTTTTGATAAAGGAATTCCTATATTTCCAGCTAAATAAACTTTTTGATTTGCCTGTTTTAAAATATCATATAACATTGTAGTAACCGTCGTTTTTCCATTGGAACCTGTTATCCCAATAATCTTTGTATTGTCTGGTAAAAAGTGATAAGCAACTTCCAATTCCCCAATAACAGGTATATTTAACGATTTCGCTTTTAAAATACATGGATGGTCTTTGGGAACACCTGGATTTTTCACAACATAATCATAATCTTGTTCCAAAAGATCCTCTGGATGATTGGATGTTTTATACAAAATACCTAAAGATTCTAGTTCCTCTTTCTTTTTTTCATCTTGCTCTTTTTGATCTGTAATCAAAATTTGATTATGATGTTTCTGTAATAGTTTTGATACTTCATACCCACTTCGAGCCATTCCTAATATAAATATCTTTTTATTTTCAAACATATGATACCTCCTAAAATATTATATCATTTTTATCAATAGTTACAACAAAAATAAGTGAATCAGATTCACTTATTTAGAAATAAATTTTTATCTATTTCGCAAATTTTCACTAATCATTTGTTCTTTCACAGTTAATTGTTTCATTCTTTCTATAATACGTTTTGCCTTTACTTCATCTACTTTATCTTTGGTTACACTAAAATGTTTTTCTAATACATCAAGATCTAAATTAGAGGTAAAAAAAGTAGGCAATTTCTCACTCATACGATACTGCATAAGTGGACACAAAATTTCATCCCGTGACCAAACAGTCGTATTTTCAGCTCCAATATCATCTATCAAAAGAAGTGGTGTTTTTTTTATCTTTTCAAATTTTTCCTTAAAATTGGTACCAAATGATGTCTTTAAATCCCTTAAATATTCTGGCCAAAAAACAATAGCGCTCTGCACTTGATTCTTAGCTAATTCATTTAGCATAGCTGCAATTAAATACGTCTTACCACACCCAAAGTTTCCATATAAATAAAGACCTTTTCCTACTTTTCCTTTTTTATATTCTTCTATAAAAGTAACTAAATATTTAATAATATGAAAACGATTTCGATCATCTTCATAAATGTTTTTCATAGAAGCTTCTCTAATTTCTTTAGGAACATCATATACATAAACATTTTCTAAATATTTTCTTTTTTCATCCATTTTCTTTTTTTTGAGACAGATTTGATAACAAAAGGAAAGATTTCCATTTTTGACAATAGGCATATAAGCATACCCTTTCATACGATTTTTACATGTAAGTAAGTTTTTACAGTGTTCACAGTGATTATACTCTATACTAGCTTCCTTTAATTCTGAACGATTTTGTATCAACACTTCTTCACGAACATTTAAAAGGGAAACCAATTTTTTAAAAGATTCATCTTTTAAATCTTCTTTATAATATTGATGCAATGTATGACTTCCTTTTTTTACTTTTTCTTCTATCAATGTATCTAATGTGTGCAACAAAATCACCTAAACCCTTCTAACAATTTACTCATTTCTTCCTTTTCCTTTTCAGCAAGATGCTCTCTAGTAATTTTTTTATCGAACCACTCTGGTTTTTCTTCTACTTTTAAATTTTTTTGAACTTTTATTGTTTTCCGAGCCTGGTATTCCTTTTCAGCTAAATTCATCGCAGCTTCCACAGTTTCAATCCCCTCTTTTTTAAACTGAGCTGCTACTGCTAGTACAAAATTCTTAGTGAGTTTATTCTCATTGATTCGTAAAACATAATCAATAATTACATTGATCACACCTGGCTTTAAATCTAAATCAACTGCTAAATATTCTAGTATTGCAAGTTCGGTTTGTGGTGGTCTACTGCCTTTATATTTACTTGCTAAAAATATATAAGGTGATGTACTTTCAAATGTATAAATCATTTTAGATCTTTTAGATAAATCTGCATCTTTCTTTTTTAAGTATTCTGGTTGATTTTTATAAATTAGAGAAGGCAACTTACCAGTATTTTCAAATTCATAAAGATGCCTTGCATTAACACGTAATTTTTTAGAATCAATCATTCTTCTTTCATTTAAAGAATTACGAATCAAAGATACAAGCTCTTCATCGCTTAAATGATATACAAAAGCAAGTTTATAAATCAAATCCTTCATATCATTTGTTACACTACGAATACTAAGCATTTCTTCTGGAATAAAACCTAAAATACTTGATAAATCAATTTTAGAATTTATCGATAAATTTCCCCTTTTTTTCGTTCGTAAAGAAAGTGTATCATAATCAAGTAAGGTTTTAGGGGCCATATCAAATACATCAGTAAATAAACATGTAATTTCTTCATATTCCTTTAAATTGATCTTTGGTATTTTAAAATAGTCCATAATTCTTTCAAACTCTTTTTTACCAATATTATTATATAATGAAATTGATAAAATAGGATTGATCATAAATTCTGATGGCGTTAAAGGAGAATAAAGTGCATAAACAAAATGATTGATATCCCCTTTTTTACAATACGTCTTTACAAGACCAATTGCTTCTAATTTTTCTCTCGCTTCAATAATATCATCCAATTTAATACCCATATGTGTAACCAGATGATGGTGCGTCCACTCTATACTACCAATTTCATTTTGATCTAAATATGACCAAAGCGTAAAATATAAAGATACAGACGCAGAACCTATCATAGGTTGATAAAGCATTATGATATGCTTTCTATCTGATTCACTCAAAATCGTTCTATTAAAAACTGTATATGTATCTGCTGGAAGAACATTCATTTTAAGCATATCATCACCACCTAATAACACTGTTATTTTACCATAAAACTCTATATAAAAAAAGAAAAATTTATTTTTAAAATTAAAAAGCCTGTTTGTGGATATTGAATTTCTATATAATTTATTATATAATAATTAAAAATAGACAAGGGGCGATAAAATGCTAAGAAAATTTGAATATAATACAGTACCAATTGTAGAAATTGTAAATGATATTTTATATGATGCAGCAAAAAGAGGGGCTAGTGATATCCATTTTGATCCACAAGAAAAATATATGAAAATCAGAATACGTATCGATGGAATGCTAACAGATTATGCAGAAGTACCAAATGATGTAAAAAAAAATATGGTAACTCGTATTAAAATTATTTCAGGAATGAACATAACAGAATCGAGGCTTCCTCAAGATGGAGCTATCAAAGCCATTATTAAAGATAGACCTCTAGATTTACGTGTATCAGCCTTACCTACTAATGAAGGAGAAAAAATCGTAATTCGTATTTTGGATTATACAATGAGTTTAAATGGACTTGAAAGTTTAGATTTTTCAGAAAGCAATTATAAAAAAGTATTAAAAATGATTAATGAACCAAATGGAATTATTTTAGTTACTGGGGCTACAGGAAGTGGTAAATCTACTACTGTATACTCTATTTTACAAAGACTAAACAGAGAAGAGACTAATATTATTACAGTAGAAGATCCTATCGAAATGGATGTGGATGGGGTCAATCAAGTTCAAACCAACAGTGAAATCGGACTTACCTTCGCAAGTGCACTTCGCTCTATTTTAAGACAAGATCCCAATGTGATTATGATTGGAGAAATTCGTGATAGTGAAACTGCAAAAATTGCTGTCCGAGCTTCTATTACAGGCCATCTAGTTTTATCTACCATCCATACCAATAATTCCCTAAATACAATTGAAAGACTTCTTGATATGGATGTAGAGGCATATCTACTTGCAAGTTCACTTACAGGAATTATATCACAAAAACTAGCGAGAAAACTCTGCCCACATTGTAAAAAAGAACGCCCTACAAATGAATATGAAAAAACACTTTTTAAAAAAGTGATTCACCAAGACGTAAATACAATTTATTATGCAGATGGATGCGAAGAATGTGGAGATGGTTATAAAGGACGTATGGCCATTCACGAAGTATTACTAATTTCACAAGAAATAAAAGACTCCTTAAGTCAAAGACTCCCAAAAGATAAATTAAGAGAACAAGTTTATCAATCAGATGTTATGACTATGTTACAAGATGGTTTATATAAAGTCATGAAAGGATATACATCTTTTGAAGAAATTCTAAAAATGATTGAATTAGATGATGATGAAAATTTAATTGGACAATCTGAATTAAAAGCTTCTATAGAAAATACCAATTTAGTCAATCACTTACATGAAGCAGAAACATTATTTACAGAATAACAAAAAGTACTCAAGTGAGTACTTTTTACGTTTTACATAAATGTAAGCATACGAATAAGTGCATTAAAATCAATATGAAATAAAAGTAAAAGAATAGCGGCCACACTTAAAAATGGACCAAATGGAATTACATTTGTTTTTTTTGTGTACAAAATGATAAGAGAAATAGGGAGTCCTATAATAGAAGCTAAAAAAATTGTAACAATAGACATCCTAAAACCAATTACCAAGCCAATTAAAAACAAAAGTTTAATATCTCCTCCACCCATTGATTCTTCTTTAAATAAAAAATCACCAAATCGTTTCACCAAATACATCATAATAAATGCAGAAAGTCCAGATATAATATGCAAAAATACTGTTTTAATATCATAGACAACAAACAATTCAAGCCCTATTAAAAAGGACGCTACTAGAATTACTTCGTCAGGAATCACATAATACCCTATATCACTAATAATAATAATCATAAGAGCAGATACAAAGGTTAAAGCCAAAAATAACTCTACTGTAAATCCAAAGGATAAATAACAAAAGGCAAATAAAAGACCTGTAACAAATTCATAAATAAAATAACTCCATGATAAATTTGTTTTACAAAATCTACACTTCCCTTTCTGTAGTAAAAATGAAACAAGTGGGATTAATTCATAAAACTTTAATGTATGCCCACAATTTGTACAGTGTGATGCTGGAAAAATAATAGATTCTGAAGCAGGAAGTCTACTACCTACCACACTATAAAAGGAGCCAAAAATGGTTCCAAAAATGAAAAATATAATTGTATAATATAACTCCATAACGACTCCTTTATTCTATTAAATCATACATACCAAACATTGGTATAATAATAGCTAAAATGATGATACCTACTATAACTGTTAGAAAAATAATTAAAATAGGTTCAATAAATGTCTTAATTCTTGTCACTTGTTGTGCATGCTGTTCCTGGTAATAAGAAGAAACTTTTGCCATCATATCAGGCAATTGTCCTGTTTTTTCTCCAGTAACCAACATTTCATAAGCGGGAATAGGAAAAGCCCAATGTTGTTCAAAAGATTTTGATATTTTCTCACCATGAGCGATGTTATCAATTGTTTGCATAATCAAAAACTTATAAATCTCATTATTTGTAATCTTTGTCAAAATTTCCATAGAATCAGTAATAAATACATTATGTTTTAATAAAGAGGCAAATGTTTTTGTAAACATAGTTACTTCATTATAAATCACAACATTCCCCAAAACAGGTATATGCATAAATAACCATTGAACTCCTTTTCTGAAAGATGCAATTTTTCTATATAACATAATAAAAATTCCAATCAAAATCACAATTCCCAAAAGAAGCCATATTAAATAGTTTTTTAAAAAATTACTTACTCCTAAAATAAATAATGTAAATGCTGGGATTTTACTTGCATCCATGCTTTCATAAATTTCAACAAATTGTGGAATTACCCAAATTAAAATAAATGTAATAACCGCAATCGCAAAAACCAAAACCATTGTAGGATACATCAGTGCTGTAATCATTTGTTTCCTTGTTCGCTCTGTTTCTGTATAATAATCTGACATATCATCTAGTGCCTCTGGCAATTCACCTGTCATTTCAGCCGTCTTAACCATATTAATAAGCAATTGTGGAAAAGCATTTCCTTGCTTTTGCAAGGCATCACTAAAGGCAACCCCCATTGTTAAATCGTACATAACCGCACTAAATATTTTCTTATAACTTGCCTTTTTCTGTTGTCTTGTTAATATTTTAAGAGCTTCTGCAAGCGTAATTCCTGCTTTAAGATAAGTTGATAATTGGGTAATAAAGAATATCAAATGTTTTTTACGTATCTTCGTTTTATTAGTGGATCTTTGTCCATGAAGAAAAGTAATCCATGGAGAAGTTTTAATACTATAAATCTCATATCCTTCACTTGCCAAAAATGAATGTACCTCTACCTTAGAGAAAGCTTCAAAATAGTCTTTAATAACTTTCCCTTCAGGATTCTTAGCAACATATTCATATAATTGTTTCTTTTCACTCTTAACAGCATCTTCCCCTGCAAAATCAATAACCATAGCTTTTAGTTCCTTTGTCTTTTTCTTTTTTGCTGATTTTTGTAGTTGTTTAGCATCCCGAATTGACTTTGCAAATAATGCTCTTTGCTCTTCTAAAGCTTCTCTTTCCTTCGCACGAACTTCTCTCTCTTGTTTTTTTCTTCTTTTTACAATTTTAGCGTATTCATCATTTCTCTTTTTATTAAAATGATACCATTTGCGTTTCAACTTTATCTGATTCAAAACACTATGAAAAATAGCATAAACTGCAAGTATTGATACTCCCATATAAGAAACAATCGTATAGATAAATTTTCCTATTAAATAAATAATCACATAAATTCCCTTTATAAAATATTTTAAATATTTCCAAAAGAAAATAAATGTCAAAATTATACCATCTTTGGTATAGATATATAATTGATAAATCCATTTTAACAAGGTAATAAGTAAAAATTTAAAACACTCTATCATATAAATAAAGCATGTGAATAGGACTCCAAATCCTTTAAATATATATTTTATTACAAACTGGATAAAACCTTCTAAGGCTTGTATAAAATATACCAATAAAACAGATAAACCCTTAATACCACTATATAAACAAACTCCTACTATTTTGACAAACATTGTAATATATTTGTAAAATATTTTAGATACATAACACAACCCTAAATAAAAATATTTCAAAATATAGAAAGGTAATGTCAGTATAAAAAAAACAGTTTTATATACAGCTATAAAGGGCATAAAATACCAAGGACTTTTCATAACCAGCACCTTCCAATTTCCTCTACTCTTTTATCTTGTAATATTATATCATAAAAGAAAAAAATTTTAAACTTTTTTTTGACAAAACATACAATATATTAGAAAGGAGTACAACTATGAACTATTATAATCCATATTTTTATAATGTTCCAAATATGGCAAACGCAAGCACTCCTGGATTGTTTCGATCATTACTTGGAGGCAGTAGAGCCATCAATTGGAGTTCCCTTCTATCAAATGCACAAAAAACAATTGGTATTATCAATCAAACCATTCCTATGGTAAAGCAAGTCACTCCAGCAATTCATAATGCAAAAACAATGTTTAAAGTAATGAATGAATTTAAAAAACAAGATCCTGTTTCTTCTGTGAAGAATACACCTACCAATCAATCGTTACAGAAGAAGGAAGAAAATAAAACAGATTCTATAGAAAAAACATCTACAACAAGTTCTGGTGGACCACAATTTTTTATTTAAAAGGAGACCATTTATTTGGTTTCTTTTTTTATTTTTTCTAATTGTTTTAACAAAGTTGTTTTTCTTCCTCTTTTTTGCACAATTTTTCTTTCACGCTGATATAAATATTCCATATATTCTAAATTTTGTAAAAAAAAGGGACCTAGTATATATTGCAAATCACTATATGTAGCACTTCCCATCTCAAACCGAATGATAACATACCATTTTTTATCAAAAATAGCTTTTTCTTCCGCAATAAAATATCCTTTTTTTACTATTTCTCTTCTTAACAAATCTACATTTGTTTGAGTCCCAATAATAAGTGGATTTCCATTTAATTTTACACGGTTTAAAATATTTAAAATGGTATGACTTCCCATGCCTGAGAAAACAATCGCTTCATCTCTAACAGAAACACTATCTAATCCATCACTAACCTCGAACATAACACGATTAGAAGATTTATAAAAATGTGCGTTCTTTTTAGCAGATGCAATAGATATATGGCTCACATCCACCCCTAAAACGCGGATATCATCTCTCATATCTGTTAGATAAATATCTAAAAGACCATGATCACACCCTACATCAATTACATTTTTATGTTCTGGTATCATATGGGCAATTGTTTTTAAACGTTTTGATAATTTCATTAATTATCCAAATAATCTTTTAGTTTTCGTGAACGAGATGGATGACGTAATTTCCGAAGTGCTTTTGCTTCAATTTGTCTGATTCGTTCCCTAGTAACACCAAACATTTGCCCCACTTCTTCTAAGGTCCTTGACTTACCATCTTCTAGTCCAAAGCGAAGTTTAATAACCTTTTCTTCTCTTTCTGTTAATGTTAACAATACATCTGATATTTCATCTTTTAATATTTCATTTGTCGCATATTCTTCAGGACTCATATTTCTTTCATCTTTAATAAAATCCCCTAAATGAGAATCATCTTCTTCCCCAATTGGTGTCTCTAAACTCACTGGTTCTTGCGAAATTTTATAAATTTCCCTAATTTTTTCTACTGAAATATTCATTTTTTCAGAAAGTTCTTCTTCAGATGGTTCACGATTTAATTCCAGAGTAAGTTGTCTTTGTACACGAGCCAATTTATTAATTGTTTCTACCATATGCACAGGAACACGTATAGTTCTTGCTTGATCAGCAATTGCTCTCGTAATAGCCTGACGAATCCACCATGTTGCATAAGTACTAAATTTATACCCCTTTGTAACATCAAACTTTTCTACCGCTTTCATAAGTCCAATATTCCCTTCCTGAATTAAATCAAGAAAAAGCATTCCTCTTCCAACATATCTTTTGGCAATACTAACAACGAGACGCAAATTGGCTTCTGCTAATGTTGCTTTAGCAGTTTCATCTCCTTCAATAATACGGTCTGCAAGCGTTAATTCCTCTTCCATTGTTAAAAGTTTGATTTGGCCAATCTCTTTTAAATACATCCTAACAGGATCATTAATGGTTAAATCTTTTGTAAGTGTGGTATCATCCAGCAATATTTTTTCTGGATTTTCATCTGTATCATCATCAGAGACCACAGCAATGTTATTCTCACTTAGTACATTATATAAATCATCAAGAGCCTCTGCATCTAAATCAAGACCTTTTAAATGAGACGCTAATGTTTCATACGTAATAAAGCCCTTTTCTTTTCCTATTTTAACAAGTTCTTGTTTTCTTTCCTCAAATGATTTGATTTCTTTTATCATATTTACTCTCCTTTTGTTTTAATAGAACAATTTGTCTTGCAATTTCTGCTTTTTTAGATGGCAAACTTTCTTCTTTTACTTTTTTCTTTAATCGCATCACCTCATGATGGATATTATACTGTTCAATTATCATAAAATAATCATCAATTTCTTGCATCTTATAGCTGTCCTTTAAATCTAGGGTTAACAACTGCTGAAATGTTTCTTTTAATTCTGGTTGTAATTCTACTCTGCTTGCAAAATCAGCAATAACTATATCTCCATTTTCTTTATAAAAATGTACAATCTCTAATGCTAAAGATCTATATACATCTGTTGGGAAAAATGGAGAATCTTTTATATATTGTTTAATGACTTGCTTATCCAAAAGCATATAGTATAACAAATTTTGCTGTGCGATTTCATAATTCTTTTTCTTCTCTATAGAAATATTAGATTTAGATACCTGCACAGGTTTTTCAATTTGTCCTATTTTTTTTAAAAGCTCAGTCTTTAAAAAATCAAACTCTAAATGTGTTTCTTCACATACCTTATGCAGTGTAACTTCCCTTAAAATATCATCGTCAATTTTAGCAAGCTCCTCTATAATTGTTTTTGCATAACTCGCCATATCTTCTGGACTACTTAAATTTTTATTATTTTTAAAATATCTTAGTTTAAAATCCATTATATTCATTGGATGATCCAGTTTTTCTTGAAATACTTCTTTTCCGTTTTTTAATATATACTCATCAGGATCTAACCCATCTTCAAGCCGAATCACCTTAGGGGTAACACCAATTTTTAGTAAAGTTTCTCCACAAGATAAGGTAGCCTTAGCGCCTGCTTCATCTCCATCAAAACATAAAATAATCTCATTCGCCATTCTTTTAATAAAATGGGCTTGTCTACTTGTTACTGCTGTTCCCATAGTTGCAATAACGTTTTCTATACCAATAGAATAAGCACGTATTACATCCATAAAACCTTCCATAATAATGATAGAACCTAATTTTCGAGCAGATTGTTTTGCACGATGATAATTATATAGCAATTCCCCCTTTTTAAAAATTTCTGTTTCTCTTGTATTAATATACTTAGACGGATCATCCCCCTCGTATATTCTACCACTAAAACCAACCACTTCCCCACTCATATTCCAAAGTGGAAACATAATTCTATTATAATAGAGATCCTTATACAAAACTTCTTTTTTTACAAGAAGGCCACTGTTATCTAAATTTTTTTTAGAAAAATGTTTTTTCTCTAATAATTTAGATAATATTGTATTATTCTTTAAAGCTAGACCAATTCCAAATTCTTTAATAATGGATACATCTAATTTTCGCATCTTTAAATATTCTCTTGCTTCTCTTCCTTCTTTGGTACTAATATTATTTTGATAAAAACGACAAGCTAAATCATATATTTGATATAACTCTTCATTTCGAGACTTTGTAGAGATAGGTATAGCTATATCTAATGAAACGCCACATTTATCTGCTAGTATTTTGACAGCTTTTACAAATGGAATATTTTCATATTCAGATACAAATTTAAATACATTACCAGCCGCTCCGCAAGAAAAGCACTTATACATCTGTTTTTCACTACTTACACTCATACTTGGATGATTGTCATCATGAAATGGACAAACACCAAAATAATTTTTACCTCTTGGTACAAGTGGTAAATAAGAAGATATAATATCTACAATATCTGTTCTTTTGCGAATTTCTTGAATAACATCTTCATGAATCTTCTCCATAAATACCATACTCCTACTAATAATATACGACAAATCTTTTCCATTTCCTTTTTTTGCAACATTTTTTCACAAATATCATTTATTTTATCATAAAATCGTATAAATTTTGCATTTTTTTATATCTTAATATTAGGAGGAATATTAGTTAATTATGGAAAAAAAACAAATTTATATTAACACATTTATCACATTTGCCTTATGTTTTCTAACCCATTTCTTATATGATCTCTTTCCCAATGCTTTAACAGCTCTTCTCTTTCCTGTAAATGAAAGTATTTGGGAACATATGAAAATGTTATATTCAACCATCATTTTATATGGAATCATCATGTATTTTATAAAAGGTCATAAAATACCTATTTTTTTATTTTCACTATTTATAAAAGCGTTTATTGCCATTCCTATTTATTTACTCATATATTTGCCAATTTATTATAGTATTGGAGAAAATATGTTTATCTCTATTTTCTTACTTTTAATTGTTCTTTACATTGTTTATTATATAGGATGGAAAATAGAAAATATGAATCCAATAAAATATGGTACAATTATTGGGATTATTGGCATCATATTAGGATGGATTTTAATGGGATATTTAACATACTATCCACCCAAAACTCATTTATTTTTAGATACCAAAAATGAAAAATATGGGATCAGGGAATATATTATACATTAGAAAAATATTAAAGAGGACCGAAAAAAGACTGAAATTCAGTCTTTTTTGTGGAAGAACTTCCATCTATATATAAACGCTATCACGTAGCGTGCTCATAAACAAAAATTTTAGGTGAATTTAAAAATCTGATGGTCTATTTTCAGTATATCCATTTTAAGTAAATTATATACTTCTTTTTTTATTTTCTATACTAGTATGATCTATAAATAATATATGATACATATACTTTTTTTGTGTATAGAAAATGTACTATGAAAATTTATTATCTAAAAGGATACAACGCTCTATGACACACAAGTTTCAATTTCAAAATGATTGTTTTTAATTTTAAATAAAATACTCCCATCAATATCAGTTCTATAAATAACAGAAGAAGCTAAATTTTTTAATATTTCTTTACTGGGGTGCCCATATCGATTCTTTTTACCTACTGATATAACTGAATACTTAGGATTTATAATATCAATAAATTTTTTACTAGAACTAGTTTTGCTTCCATGATGCCCTGTTTTGAAAAAATCAATATCATTTAAATGGTATTCTAAAATAAGATTTTCTTCGACTTCAATTCCAGCATCTCCCATAAACAAAAACTTATGATGGTCTAAAGTAAAATAAATAACACTAGAATTATCATTTTCATTATCATAAATCTTTGTATTTAAAAAATAAAATTCGTTATTATTAATATTCAATTTCTCTATCCCCTTATAATACTCTATATTCTTTTCATCTAATACTTTAATAAGTTCTCTTTCTAAATCATTATATTCTCCTCCATTGAATATGACTTTACCAATTTTAAAATGTTTCACCAAATCAATCGCTTCACCCATATGATCTACATCTCCATGTGTAAGTATTAATGCATGTAAAAAACGAATTCCACGACTTTTTAAATATGGAAGAATAGTATTTTCTGATAACTTACCCTTATTATATAAATTTCCTCCTGTATCTATCAAAATATTTTCACCACTTTTAAGCTCTAATAAAATACAATCTCCCTGACCTACATCTATCACAGTAACAGTAGAATACCTCCTAAAATAGGGACTCATATATAATAAAAAAAGAAGAAAAAGCAAAAATAAAATATACATTTTTTTAAAGAATAAACAAATAAAAATAAAGATACATAATAAAGAATATACATGATAATAGGCATTTTAGGAAAAATAACACAAGTATTTATCGATGAACATATTTGAATACAAAATTCTAAAAAAGAAACAATAACATCATAAATACCCTGAAAATTTGGAAAAAGAAAAACGAAAAAAGTGAAAGGAAAAATAACAGCAGAAATAAGAGGAATAAAAACAAGATTATATAAAATAGAGAGTATATTAAAACTATAGAAAGATGATAGTAAAATAGGAATACTCGCTAAAAACGAAACAAATGAAGAAATTAAAATTCTGAAAAAACCTTCCTTTTTTATTTTTGTACATAGTAAAAGAAAAAAAGAAACGATAAAACTAAAGAGAAAACCTAGATGATATATATAAAATGGATTGTAAAATAAGAAAAGACACACTAAAAATAAAAGTATTTTTACCTCGGATAATGACCATCTAAACTTTTGATTCATAACATTCAATATAAAAAACAAAGTCGCTCTTAAAACAGAAGGAGAAAATCCTGTTAAAAAAGTATAAAAACAAAGAAATACTATACATAGAAAAATATTTAAATTTTTATAAGGAATAAAAGATAGCATTTTCATAATCATAATAGATAAAAATGAGAGATGCATACCTGAAATCGCAAATGCATGGCTTATCCCTATCATTTGTACTCCCTTTTTAATATCCACTTTTAAATAATTGGTATCACCTAATAAAAATGCATATATATAATCTTTTCCTTTTATAGAATCAATTCTATCTATCATTTGATTTTTAATCTGATAATACCAAGTTTCATTTTTATTTAAAAAATCTATTTTCGATGCTTTCATAATATATTCTATATGATTGCTTTTTAAATACTTTCTATAATTAAAAATATTAAAATTCGTATTTATAGATGGTGTTTGAAGTATTCCTTCTACAATAATAGTATCTCCCAGTTGGTATTTTTCCTTTCTATCATGATATGAATAAAAGATGCGAATTCTCTTTTTAGCAATTCCATCTATTATTAGTTGCCCTTTTTCTCTATAAATATTTTGAATTTTAACTTTAAGAATTACATTTTTCTCTATATTTTTTTGTTTATGAAACAAATAAAAATGAAAATGACAGTATAAAATTACCCCTATAAAAAGGAAAAGTAAAAATAAATTAGACTGTAATATATTCTTTAATTTTATCAAAAATAGAATCTCCAATTCCTTTTATTTTTTTTATATCCTCTATTTTTGTAAATGGTGTTTTTTCTCGGTATTGCACAATAAGTTCTGCTTTTGACTCTCCAATTCCTGGCAAGGTTAATAACTCTTTTTTAGAAGCGGTATTGATATTGATAGAAGATGCCTCTTCTTGTTTATCCTGCTTATTGGTTATTTTATTATCTGTAATACAACCATCATTTTTAATATTGGGACAAATACATTCTTTATCTATATAACGAATTGATACATTTCCACTTACAAATGATTGTATCTCTGCTTTTGTATAAATAATTAAAACCATTTCATCCTTAAGCGTTTTACTTAAATTCAAATAATTAGTATCTGCATCCTCTCTAAGTCCTCCACTTTGTAAAATCGCATCTCTTACTCTGCTGCCACTTTTTAACGTATAAACACCAGGAGCCTGTACAGCCCCTTTTACATCAATGGTAATTTCTGAAACTTGATTTTCCTTCACCACTTCTATACCCTTTGGTGATTTTTCCATTTCTTCTATCTCAATTCTTTCCCTTTTGTATGTGAAAAAAACTCCTATAGATATAATACAAGTCACAACAAAAATATATTTTAATATGTTCTTTTTCATACCATCACCTATACATATAATAAAATAGATTACCTGGTATTTCCTTCATCATAAAATATTTTGAATAAAAAAATTATTGGTTATATGATTCCAATAATTCATAATTATTTTAATGCTTCTTTTTATCAAAAATAGTTTTTATTAATTTTTTAATACCTTTTTCTTGTACAATCTCAGTAGATATATTTTCCATCTCTGGTAATTCCATTTTTATATGTCCTTGTTTAAAAAATAAAATATCCCTCAGAGAACACAACTTAAAATCAAGTAATTCACATTGAAATACTAAATCCATATTTCTGTTTCTTTCCTTTAATGACATGGAATTAAATTTTTGTGCAATTCTATTTTTTTCTTCTGCAATACTTTGACCTAATGCAATAGTTTCTTCCTCTGATAAATCTTTAACTTCATTATAATCAATCATCCAATCAATACCCTTAAAATATTCAATTTCTAAAGGTGCATCAAACTTCACAAATTCATATTTATTACTATTATTAATAATAACAACACCACTACCAAAAACTTTCATAAATATAGATGCTGGTATTGGCAAATCAGTTTACAAAAAAGTATAATAATATCTTACAGATATCTATTACACTTAATACTTTAATAACTCTTTCTAATAGGTATTAAGAACTACTACAAATTGATTTTTCAGTATCAAAATCATAATGATAATTCTCTCTAGATTCAACAGTAATTTTAACAGTTCTCTCTAAAGAGATATTTTCATCGTTTAATTGATTGATCAAAGTATCTTGCAGAAGTCCTTCATGTACAAGTTCCTTCAGAGAAATACAATAAACATTCTCCACAATCGTTGGATAACGATTCTTATACCTACGAATATATGTCTCTGTTGCACTATAAATAAGTTGTTTCTGTGAATCAGATAAACTACTTCTTATTTTTTGCATTTTTGTTACCATAGGAGTTATTGCTACAATCATAATAATAGCTAAAACAGCCAAAACAGCTAATAATTCAACCAATGTAAAAGCTTTATTTTTTTTCATATGCCTCAGTCCTTTCACTTCTTTTTAAACTATAATATTTAGTTATTACAAAAATTATTATATCTTAATCTTTTCATTTTTCGTCTCAAAATGAACCCTCTGTACTAGTGCAAGTGAACAAATAAAGGAAATAGTAAAAGATCCACCATAAGATAAGAATGGTAATGGAACACCTGTTAATGGAAGAAGGCCAAAAAGACCGCCTAGATTAACTAAAATATGTAAAAACATATATGTTCCAACACCTAAGCAAATATACCTCCCAAGAATTGTCGTTGCCTTTGATGAAATCCATAAAATCCTATATAAAATAATAACATAAATAAAAAGTAAAATACAACTAAAAATAAGACCATATTCTTCCATAATAATTGCGAAAACAGAGTCTGTATGTGGTTCTGGAATATAGGAATACTTTTGCTTACTTTTACCAATTCCAAGACCAAAAAGGCCCCCATCATTAATCGCAATCATTCCATTACAAACTTGATATCCACCATTTTCATAATTGCTACATGGATTAAAAAAATTAAAACGATCTAACTGTTCTTCTGTAAATAATTTATGCCCTGTAAGTAATAATCCCATACAACCAATCATACAAATGATAAACATAAAAACAATAGTTCTAAATTTATCTATTTTTAAAATAGGACTTGTCAAAAAAAGTACACCAAAAGTTCCAAGTAAAATAAATGCAGTTCCTAAATCTTTTTGTAAAATAACAATAAAAGGAAACAAACACCCAACCACCAATATTAAAGAAATAATATTATAATGATTCAAGTTTTTAGTTCTTAAGAATTTATAAAATTTATCAAATAAAACCGATATACACACAATCATCACAGGCTTTGCAAACTCACTGGGCTGAAAAGTTATCCCAGCAAGCTGAATCCAGTTTTTAGACCCTCTATGTAAATCCCCACTATAAGTAAGATAAGCTAGTACAGATAAAATAAAAAAATACGATGGAATACACCATTTATCATATTTCTTAGTAGGAACATTTAAAATAATAAGAGCTCCAAAAAAAGCAACCAATAGCATTTTTCCTTGTTTATAAAAATAATGATATAACGCTACATCCTGACTTACAGCTTCTCTACTAGACGCTGTTACAATATTTAAAAGACCATAACCAATCATAAAAATTGTAAAAACTAATAATGGTTTATCCATACCTCTAATTAAATTTTTTATTTTCTTCATTAATAGTTTCACATCCTATCATATTTATCATACCATATATTAGTAGTATTTTAAATAAAAAATAGATTGTATGATTAAAAAGTTTTGTAAAGATTAGGTTTTTGTATAACCAAAAAGACATTACTTACGTACAATATATTAGCTAAAGGAGGTATTGATATGTATTACTACGGCGGATATCAAGGATATGGCTGCGGAAACCCTTGTTGTGGTCAAGGTGGCGGATATGGATACGGTGGTGCTGGATATGGTGCTGCTATCATATTAGTATTATTTATTTTACTCGTTATCATCATTGGTGCAAGAGCTTGGAACTAAAAAAAGTCCTGATTCATTCAGGTCTTTTTTTCATAAAATTATATTTTCTTTTCAAAATGTTGATAGTCTTTATTTTGGGTCCAATCCCCTCCCCAAGTAAAACCGTGTTTTATAAAAAGTTTATAAGCAAGATCATCATGATCAATCATATGTTTCTTTGTAACTGAGCGATCTTTATACAAAGCAGCTTCCCTAGGTACAAAAGAACCGTTTTCAAAAACTTGAGGATTATAAAGAGGATTGATATCTATAGCAAGTCCCTCTGCATGCATAGAAAGTTTATTTTTTGAAGCAATATATCTAAAATTAAATGCAGAAGTATTATTATTTTGCATAGAAATAGTATCATCGCCCATATAATCATCAATGAGTTGTATTCTTTCAATAGGATATTTTGCATCATAAAGATTGGAAAAAATTTCAAGCAAGTCATCTGCAATATGCATATTACAAATGATTTCGCCTACTTTATGTTGTCCATTAAAATCAATATAACTAACCTTTAAATATCGCAATTCTTTTAAATCTTTTGTACAAAATCCCTTCTTGCAAGAATATTTTTCTATCCTTCTAATAATAGAATCATCCAATTCTTTTTTTTCAAAAATAGAAGGATTTATATTTTCTTTCAATATTTTTCTCCCTTTCTTAGAATTTTTATTTTGAATACCAATATAAAAACAAACAAGTAAGAGGACTATAATACCTAAAAAATATATACTTCTTTTCATTGATCTCCCCTCCATTTATCTTATACATTTTTTTCTATTGTAGCACATTTTTCTCTTTAAAATATTTTGTTCTTGCCAAAAAGCAAGAAAATGAGTAAAATGGTAATTATGTGGGTGGTAAAATGTTTAAAAAATTAGATATATTAGATGAAAAAGACAAAAGGCTACGCCTAAAAAGTAAAAAAGTAGAGTTCCCTCTAACTCAGGAGGATAAAAAGCTTATCCAGCATATTATTGATGAACTTACTTATAGTCAAATTCCTGAATATGCTGAAAAATATGATTTAAGACCTGGGATGGGACTTGCTTTCCCTCAGCTTGGACTTTTAAAGAGAATTATTGTCATTGTACATGAGGTAGAAGAAGGCCTATTTGATAATTATGTATTTATTAATCCAGAAATTATCAGTTCCTCAGAAGAAATGATCGCAGCAGAATCTGGTGAAGGATGTCTTTCGGTAAATCGAGAAGTGGAAGGACATGTGAAAAGACATGCGAGAGTAACTGTGACTGGCTATGATGAAAAAGGCAATCAAATTCAATGTCGTGCAAGAGAAGATCTAGCTTTAGCTTTCCAACATGAAATAGATCACTTAGAAGGTATTTTATTTTACGATCGAATTGATCCTAAAAAACCTTTTTATACAGAACAAGAGATGAGACTTATTTAAAGCTCATCTCTTTTCTAATATTTATGATATATTCATATATTTCTCTAAATATTCCTGATATGGTATTTGCTTATCAATATAACTTCCATCTTCTTTAATTTCAATAACCCTATTAGAAAGTGTCTCCATCATTTCCTGATCATATGTAGATATTATAGTTGCACCACCAAACTGTTCAAGACCTTTATTTAAAGCAGTAATCGATTCAATATCCAAATGATTGGTAGGTTCATCCAATAACAGTACATTTCCTTTTTCAAGCATCATTTTCGCTAGCATAGATCTGACCTTTTCTCCGCCTGATAAAACCTTTACAGATTTTAAAGACTCCTCTCCAGAAAATAACATTCTACCTAAAAAACCTCTTACAAAGGAATCTTCTTTGATAGAGGAATAATTTCGTAACCACTCTACCAAATTTTGTTCTTCCTTAAAATATTGTTCATGTTTTTTAGGAAAATAAGATATAGAAACTGTTGTACCTATTTTTACAGTACCTGAACTAGGTTCCAAATTTCCCGATATAATATCTAATAAGGCCGTTTTAGCAAGTTCATTATCTCCTACCAAAACAATGTGATCCGCTGGATTTACATGCAAAGTAAAATTTTTGAGAATATCTTGTCCATCTACAGTTAAACAAACCTTTTCCAAAGATAAAACCTCTTTTCCTAACCGTTTTTCCATTTCAAAATGAATATATGGATATTTTCTAGAAGAAGGTATAATATCATCTAATGTAATTTTATCCAATAATTTTTTTCGGGAAGTAGCTTGTTTAGATTTTGAGGCATTTGCTGAAAACCGTCTAATGAAAGCTTGAAGTTCTTCTATTTTTTCTTCTTTTCTTTTATTAGATTCTTTCATTTGTTTTTGAATTAATTGACTAGATTCATACCAAAAGTCATAATTTCCAACAAATAAGGTTATCTTTCCGAAATCAATATCCACCATATGTGTACAAACTGTATTTAAAAAATGACGATCATGTGAGACAACTAAAACGGTATTTTTAAAATTTATAAGAAACTCTTCTAACCACATTTTACTTGTAATGTCTAAACCATTAGTTGGTTCATCTAACAATAACACATCTGGTTCTCCAAAAAGAGCACGTGCTAGTAAAACTTTTACTTTTTCTGGATCCGTTAGTTCTTTCATTTTTTTGGTATGAAATATAGTAGGAAGATTCAACCCTGAAAGTAAAATAGCTGCACTAGCTTCTGCCTCCCAACCATTCTTCTTTAAAAATAAATCTTCTAGCATCCCTACCCGAATTCCATCTGCTTCTGTAAAATCTGCCTTCATATACAACTGTTCTTTTTCTTTCATAATGGAATACAATTCTTCATCACCTTGTATTACTGTCTCTAAAACTGTTAAATCATCATAAACATGGTGATCCTGTTTTAAAACAGAAATTCTTTCACCTTTAGTCAGAACCACTTCTCCACTGGTCGATTCCACTTCACCAGAAAGAATTTTTAAAAATGTTGATTTCCCAGCTCCATTTGCACCAATCAATCCATAACAATGATTCCCTTCAAACTTTATATTTACATTTTCAAATAATACTCGTTTCCCAAATCGTAGACCAATATTATTAGCGGCTATCATGCAAATCACTCCTTTTCTATTGTTTTACTTGAAAAAATCATAAATATGACCTTCGTCAAAATACTTTTTACCATTCTAATTGTATAACTACTTACTACTTTTCATTTAATTCTTCTAATCTTACACTAACAAGTTTACTCACACCTGATTGTCTCATTGTAATGCCATAAAGTACATCAGCATATTCCATAGTTTTCTTTTTATGTGTAATCAAAATAAATTGTGTCTTTTCTTTTAGCTTTTGAATATATTTTCCAAAAGAATCAACGTTCACCTCATCCAAAGCAGCTTCCACTTCATCTAAGATACAAAAAGGAACTGGCCTTGATTTTAATATTGCAAATAATAAACTAATTGCTGTAAATGTTTTTTCACCACCAGATAAAAGAGAAATACTTTTTAAACTCTTACCAGGAGGGGAAGCTTCAATTTCAATACCAGTTGTAAGCAAATCATGAGGATCAGTTAATTTTAAATGAGCCTCTCCTCCATGAAATAGCTCTACAAAACTATCCTCAAAATGTTTAGAAATACTATCAAAAGAGCTTTTAAATTCTCTAATCATAACAGCATCCATTTCCTCAACAATTGTAAGCAAGGTATTTTCGGCACTGATTAAATCCTCCCTTTGGGATATCAAAAACTCATATCGTTTCGCCAACTCATCATATTCCGAAATCGCATCTAGATTAACAGGACCTAAATCTTTACACTCCTTTTTTAAAAGATGAAGCTGTTCTCTTGCTTTGTTTTCATCCATATGAAGATGATATGTAAGAGATGCTTTTTCATAAGTCATTCCATAAGTTTCTGACAAATAAGAAAGAAGATTATCAAGTTTTACATCCGCTTTACCCACATCAATTTCCAGACTAGATAATTCTTTACTCTTTTGATGATATAAACTATTTTCTTGTTTCCTATTTTGTTCATAATTTTCTAATATCTCAGTAAATTCCTCTTTTTGATCTATATATTTTTGAAGTTCACTTTGAATGGTATCTTTCCTTTTTACTTCATCATAATATTGATCCATGATCTGATTTTCTTCTTCATCTAAGGAATGATGTAATAAGTGTGCAGCACCATTCATTTCTTCTTTAACTTGTTCTAGGGTATCCAAAAATTTCCTTTCTTGCATAATCTTATTTTCTCTTTGCTCTGTAATTTGAGCAATTGATTTATTGGTTATATAGATTTTATCAATCATTTCTCTCGCTTCATCATCAAGTTCATTGAGCAAATTTTCGGAACTTTCAATCTGATGTAATATAACCTTTTGCTCCTTCAAATCATTTTCTAAATCATACTTATCTTGAATCACATTGCGAATTTTTTGCTTTCCACCTGTAATAGATCCTCCTACCTGAAACAAATCTCCATCTAAGGTAACAATTCTATATTTATGTTCTAAATGTTTTGCAATCATATTAGCATGATTGAAGTCATCAACAACAATTACAGTTCCCAGCTGATTATCTATAATGTTTTTATAAATAGGTTCTGTTTTTACAAGTTCATTTGCTAAGCCAATATAACCTTCCATAGTATTTAAGTGTCTTCTTACATCATCGCTTATCTTACGGCCCCTAATACGGTTAATAGGAAAAAAAGTGGCCCTCCCTGCTTTCTCTCTTTTCAAAAAATCAATTGCCTCTTTTGCAACTTGCTCATTTTGGACAATAATATAAGTACTTGCAGAACCAAGTGCAACAGAAACGGCTAATGCATACATCTCTTCTACCTCGATAATATTGCCAATCGCATTATATATACCTGAAAGATTTTTATTTTCTAAAACGGATTTGACTGCATATGGTAGATTGGATAAAGAATCTATACTTTGCTTTAAAGCTTCTATTCTAGATGATGTACTATCTCTTAAACGAATGAGTTTTGATAACTTTTGTTCTTCATTCATTCGCTTATTCCTAATTTGCTGAGACTGCCTTTCGAAAGTATTCTCTTTTTCCCTCTCTTTAATAAGATTTAATTCTATATGTTTTAAAGATAAACCTATTTCATGCAAATTTGTCTCTAAATGACCCTTTTTTTCTTTTAAATCAATTAAAACAGAATGCAATTTTTGATCCTCTACCTCATACTTCTTTCTCTCTAATATAATTTGTTTTTTACCTTTTAATTTTTCTGTTAAAGTTGTACTTTTTAGTAAATCCTGCTGCAGTGCATTTATTTTTTCATCCAAAGAGGCTATTTTATTTTTATAATCCAGTATCTCTGCTTCTTCTTTACTATGATTAGAATCATGTAAAAGAAGTTCCTCTTTAAGCTTCTCAATTTGTTCTTTCCCTTGTTTATAATCTCTATTTATTTTCTCAATATCAAAAACAAGAAGAGATAAATCCAATTCTTTTAATTCATCAAATAATTTATTATAATAAACTGCCTTTTCCTTTTGCTTTTTTAAAGGTTCGATTCTATTTTCTAATTCACCAATAATATCAGAAACGCGGTTCATATTATCATGTGTTCGTTCTAATTTATGAAGAGCCTCCACCTTTCTTTTTTTATATTTTAAGACCCCTGCAGCTTCCTCAAAGATCAAACGTCTATCTACAGGTTTGGATAAAAGAATTTCATCTATTTTCCCTTGTGAAATAATATTTAAACTTTCTCTTGCCATACCACTATCTAACAAAAGAGTAATAATATCCTTTAACCGACATTGTTCTCCATTTATGAAGTATTCATTCGTCCCATCCCTATAAACATTTCTTTTTAGAGCTACTTCATTAAAATCAAAAGGTAAGTAATGATCCATATTATCGAAGATAAGTGTTACAGATGCTAAATTTTGACTTCTTCTAGAATGACTTCCAGCAAATATAACATCTGTCATATTCCCTTCACCACGTAAAGATTTGATAGATTGTTCTCCAAGAACCCACCTCACAGCATCCACTACATTGCTTTTACCACTTCCGTTTGGGCCTACGATACCTGTAATTCCAGGTTCAAGATCAATAACCATTTTATCTGCAAATGACTTAAAGCCATGTGCCTTTATCTGTTTTAAATACATACTTTCACCCCAAATTTATATACGATTTACTATTGCATTTTCAAAATATACAGCTAAGGCTGCAGCTGAACTAAAAATTTTTTCGCTATCACAATATTGATAAACAATAAATTCCTTAGAACCAATATAAATTTTGGTTATGATACCAATCTTTTGATGATAAGTAGGAAAAATAATTTCTTTTCCCTCTATTTTTAACAATTCATATTCTCTATCATCCAAAAAAATACTTTCTATATCAGTCTCTTTTTTCAAATAATCTAAATAATTATCAAAACAATCCCCCTCTTTTGAACAATATAAAAATGAACCTTGATCGTTCAAACAAAGAAGCCCTTCTCCTACTAAAGAATCTACGATTGCTAAATCTTGATTAGAAATGACAGAAGCCTGTTTTATACTTTTAGGGAATGAAACTTGCATATTTTTCTTTTTAGAAAAATCTGATAAAAAAGTTTGATATCTCTCTGCCATTTTAAACTTTTTATTATTTTCTATATATATTTCTTTTTCCATATCATACTCCCTTTAAGCACTATAAATAATCTATATTATTGTAACAAATTTAAAGAAAAACAGCAAACAATTATCAAAAAAAGTATTTATATAAATATAAATACAAAGTACAATTCTGTAAAAAATATGTTAAACGCTCAAAATATCACCTATTACATCTAAAATATCATTGATGGTATCTATCATAAAATACCACCTATCTTTCACAAAATTTCTTTTTTGATCATTTGTTTCTATCACAAGTAAAATACCGTCATCAAGGAAAAGCTTTTGTAATGTAACAGAATATCTTTGATATCTTTCTATCCAAACAGAAACATCTTTTTCTTTATGAGAAGTATACAAATAGATTGTATTACAATTTAGATACATACTATCTTTGATAAAATACTTTTTATATTTTTCAAGAATATCCATATCCACAAGGAAATAATTTATACTTTTTCTTTTCCACTTTTTTCTTAATTTTTGAATTCGAATTTTTTTACATCTACCTCTACCTTTTCCTTTAGTCGTTGTAAAATGTTTTGTTTCATTTAGCAAATCACAACTTATAATTTGACTATTCTTTTCAATTTCATAAAGGATTTTATCTGAAAAAGATCCAATTCCAATTAAAGAACCTGTCATTTTTTTTACTATTTTACATAATTTATTTTCTATTTTCATTCTTTATCACATCGCTTACAATAAAACTAGCCGCTAACAGTCCTGCTGTTGCAGGAACAAAGGCATTAGAAGAAATAATAGGAGTCTTTGTATCTATTGGAAGTTCTGTACTACAAATGACCCATATTTTTTTATAAATCTGTTCATCCCGAACCATCTTTCTAAGAATTTTTGCAATTGGATCATAACTAGTTTTTCGAATTTCCATAATCTTTAACTTAGATGGATCTAGTTTATTCCCTGTTCCCATACATGAAATCAACTTTATTTTATTTTGAATACAATAACGAATACATTGTTTTTTCACAGAAATAGTATCACAGGCATCTACTACATAATTGCTATCTAAGGGAAGGATTTCACTTAGATTTTGTTCTGTAACTTTCATATCTATTTTGGTAATCAAGATATCATTTCTATATTTTTTAATTCGCCTTTCCATTGCATCTACTTTTTTACAACCAATTTCATCATATGTTGCTATAATTTGTCGGTTCAAATTGGTTAAATCAATTGTATCATAATCGATAAGTACAAGATGTTTAACACCAGATCTCGCAAGGGATTCTGCCGCATAACTTCCCACTCCACCTAAACCAATAATAACAACTTTCTGATTTCTTAATCTTTCAAATGCAAATTCACCTAATAATAATTTTGTTCTTAAAAACTGATCCATATATCTCCTTATTTACTAAAAAAAGTCTAAAGATAGGCCTATAACGATAAAACCCTGCATTGAAAGGTGGGCATCACATGATATGCTTTAGGATCCTTGATTTGACAAGTTTTCTACACCACATACCAATTAGATTCCCTATCGTTATTTTATAGAGTTTTTCTTAATTAGGCATCTATCATTTAGACAATTACATTATAGCATACATGAGAAAAGTTGACAATCCCTATTATGTATAGCCTGATTATTTGTGATTCTAAACCATTGCCACAGCAAGTTGTCCTATAACAATTTTAATCTTATTAAGATTCTTATTTTGTTTCTTTATTTTCTTATACTCTTTCTTAAAATCGCTTGTATAGTCGACTTTATACTTATATGTCATTGATCTAATGCTTCAAATAAACTATCAGAATCAGTGTAGCCTTGTTTTTTTCTTTTAATTCTTGCATAATAACATCTGATTCTTCTAATGCTTTTATAAGTTTTCGATTTGGAACACCTAATGTTGATATAAAAGGCAAACTTTGCATTCTTATACTTTGCTTAATAAACATGTTAATTGCTGAATTAGTTGTAATTCCTAACTTTTTAAAAAGATTGTCTGCTTCATTTTTATCATTATCTGATAGTCTTATACTCATAGTAGTCATATAGTATCACTCCATTTCTAAAATAATTTCATCACAAAAGTTTAGTTTTTAGTAAAAATTTCCTTATTTTAAAAGATATCAGCCAAATATTATAATTGTTTTACTATGAATTTACTATGGATTTATTTGAAGTTAATACATTTAAAAAGACTATTTTGCAAATTAATATAGTCTTTTTAAATTTTTCTAATCTAATTCTATGGTGAACTTTCTATCAATTTTCACTTACTATTCCAAAATTTTTCTTTATATCATATTTCTATACTAACACCAAAATAATATTCTTAATATGAATAAAAAAAAGAGAAAATATTTTACTCTTTAATCAATCTTTGTTCCACAAAGTAAACATTTATCACTATATCTTGGAATCATAGCCCCACAACTTGGGCAAGTACCCGTTTTTTTATTTTCAGATTCCTCTTCTAATCCTATATTTTTTTCTACCTTAATCCCTTTTAAAGACTCTTCATTTAAATCTTCTTCTACCTCATCAATCATTTTTAACAGTTCTGCAACTTCAATATTGTTGAATTCTTCTTCCTTCTCTTCTTGTTCAAACTCTAAATCTTCTTTTGGTAACACATGTTTTGTATAAAGGTTACTATTCATTTTTAAAATTTCATCTAATGTTTTGGAAGGTGCTTTATATTGTTTTTTAGAAATATTTTCCTCTTTTTCAAACTTATTTTCATCAATATTTTCTTCTCTATCATTAAAGTCTTCTACTTCTATACTTTCATCTTCCACTGGGGATTCTCTATTATATTCTTCAGCAATACTAGCAAAATCAAAACTTTGATCATCTTTCATGATTGGCTCATCTACCGAATCATCAGTTGGCTCTTCATGAAGTAAAAATGGACTTTCGACAGAACTAGATGATTCCACTTCTTCCTTTAATTGCTTTTCCTCTGAAGGCAAAACAGCTTCTCCAGTCAAATGAGATTTAAGCGAAGGACTCTCTTTTTCTATTTCACTTTCAATGGGGTGCTGACATACAAAACAGTTTGTAGCATCTTTAGCAAGTGTAGTCCCACATTTTGGACATAAGATAGCTCCCTCTAAAGGGGATTGTATTGGTACATCTATTAAACTTTCCTCTTTTTCTATTTTAGAAAAGGCTAAAATTGGATAAAATACAAAAGGAAAAAATAAAAGACCAATCGCAAACCCAGCACCCTTATTAAAGGTATTAGCGACTTTAACACTTAAAAGAGCCATTGCAAATAAATTTACTAAAGGAATAAAGTATAAAAGTAACATCCACCCAGGCATTTCAACAATACGCATTAATATATATACATTATAAATAGGAATAAAACCTTTATAACCTTTTTCCCCTTTTTCTTCAAATATTTTAAAATAACTACTTGCTAGTATAATATAGATAATAAAACTAGCTACTGAAATGGCTATGATGATACTATAAATTAATGTATCAACATCACTAGTTACACTCGGAAACATATAATCCCTCTTTCTCTTCTATCGTTATTCTCATTGTATCTTAAAACATTTGAGTTGTAAATAAAAAAAGAAAAGCTTTACATGCATTTTCTTTTTTCTTTTGATTTTATTGGCTTTTTATGTGTAAATCAAAAATGTAAACTTTACGGATTTAAACGATTAGGACCACGATAAATAAATGTAGATTCCCTAATATTATCAAATTCAAATATTTGCATCAGAACTCTTGCAATACCTAACCCAAAGCCACCATGTGGAGGGCATCCATATTTGAAAAATTCTAAATAGAAACTAAGATCTTCTGGATTTATATTTTTTTCTTCCATTTGTTTTTTTAAAATATCAGGGCGATGTTCCCTCTGGGATCCTGTTGTAATTTCTACACCTTTAAAAAGCAAATCATAACTTTCTGTAAGCCCCTCTTCATCTAGCATATGGTAAAATGGCCTAGCACTAAATGGGAATTTTGTCACAAAGACAAAATCGCTGTTATATTTTTCTTTTACATATTTACAAAGAAGCATTTCTTCTTTCCTCTCAAAATCATCTTCTCTTTCACTAGTATAATGAAATTGTTGTTTTAAAATTTCTTTTGCTTCTTTAAATGTAAACCGTGGAGCTTTAACACTTGTATCTGTAAGTTTTACCCCAAATGTTTTTTCTATTTTCTCTCCATAGGTGTCTTTTACCCTATCTATTGCATATTTTAAAACAGCTTCTTCCATATCCATAACATCTTCAAAACCATCGATCCAGGAAACTTCAACATCTGCCATATTGATTTCAGTCGCATGATATGAGGTATGAGAATTTTCAGCTCTGAAAGCTGGTCCAATTTCAAATACTTGGTCAAATCCACTAGCCATAGCCATTTGTTTATAAAATTGTGGTGATTGAGATAAACAAGCTTCTCTACCAAAATAATCTAATTTAAATACTTCTGCACCAGATTCAGCTGCTTTTGCTGATATTTTAGGGCTATGAATTTCCATAAAATCATGATTGATAAAATATTCTCTAAGTGCATGCTCAAAAATTGTCGCACATTTAAAAAACAAATGATTTTCTTCTCTTCGCAGATCTATAAAACGATAATCAAGTCTTGTTTCTCTTAAACTGTTATCTTTACTTTTATAATCAAATGGTAATTCTTTATCAGAAATACTTGTAACATGGATTTTTGTAGGAATGATTTCTAATCCCCTTAATTTTACGCTTGGGCTTTCTTTAAGTATTCCTTTTATAGTAACAGTACTTTCAATAGTAAGAGATGAAACCAAATCAACAAGATTTTGGTTTTCTACTGTTTTTTCGATTGTAATCTGCACCTTACCAGTACTATCTCTTACAATTAAAAACTGTACATACTGTAAATCTCTAACTTTATCTACAAACCCTTTTATTTCAACCTCTTTTTCTTTATATTTTTCTAAATCTTTTACAAAAATATGATTCATCAAATACCCTCCTTTTATATTTCTTATTTTTCACTCATAAACATTTGTAACAATTTTGATAAACAAATAGAATCTTGCTCTCCTGTTTCCATATTTTTTAGTGTTACCTCATTTTTATTTTCTTCATCTTCCCCTAAGATTACAACATAGGGAACTCCAATTCGATTTGCATATTTTAATTTTTGCTTAAATCCTCTATCTTGCAGATAAATATCAGAAGCAATCCCTGCCTTTCTAAGCTCTTTTATAACTTCTAAAGCATATGATTTTCTCATTTCATCAAAGGGAATAACAAGTACCTTGATTAGGCTTTTTTCTTTTCTTTGTAATATTCCCATTTCTTTTAATTTGGAAAATAAGCGGGTAAGACCAATAGAAATACCAACACCAGGTAGAACTTTATCTGTATAATATTCAGATAAATTGTCATATCTTCCACCAGAACAAATACTTCCTAATTTTGGATATTCATCCAAAATAGTTTCATACACAGTTCCTGTGTAATAATCTAAACCTCTTGCTATAGTTAAATCAATTTTATAATAAGCGTCATCTACTCCAAATTTTTTAAGATTTTGAATGACATCACATAGTTCTTTAATGCCCTGCTTTAATGTTTCACCCCCATTTAAATTTTGAAGAGCATCTAGTACATCCTGTGTAGAACCTTGAATTTGAATAAAGTTTAATATTTTCATAACCTCTTCTTCTTGTATATTTAAATGTAATAATTCCTTTTTCATAGACTCTATTCCAATTTTATCTATTTTATCAATAATTCTCAAAATTTCAGAAACATCTACATCTGTATGTAGTGTTTCAAAAAATCCATTTAATATCTTTCTATTGTTGATTCGAATTGTAAATTTCCCAATATCAAGTTCTCTAAACACAGTATAAATCACAGCTGGTACTTCCGCTTCATAAATGGTATCTAATTTTTCATTACCAATAATATCTATATCACATTGATAAAATTCCCTAAATCTTCCTTTTTGTGGTCTCTCTCCTCTATAAACCTTACTGATTTGATATCTTTTAAAAGGAAAAATAAGTTGATCATAATGTTCTGCTGTATACCTAGCTAAAGGGACTGTTAAATCAAATCGCAAAGAAATATCATTATCTCCTTTAGAAAAACGATAAATCTGTTTTTCGGTTTCCCCTCCTGCTTTAGCAAGTAAAATTTCAGAATACTCTAAAACAGGTGTATCAATTGGAACAAATCCAAATCTTTCATAAACGTTCTTTATTGTATCACACATTTTATTAAATAAAATTTGATCTTCAGGTAAAAGCTCCATAAAGCCTGGAAGAGTTTTTGGTTTTACTCTATTCATAGTGATTCCTCCTATTCTTATGATTTTGTCATTACATCTATCAAATAATCTATGTTATTGGTTTATATTCATAATAAATATGTACTATAAATAAAAAAACTTATATACAAAAGTATATAAGGACGAGAAAACCCGTGGTACCACCTTATTTCATAGATCATCTATGCACTTTTACTGATAACGGCGAAAACCGGTTATTTTTCTATTAGTGTCTTCTTATTTTCTCATTCAAATGTTTTCACCAACCACATTTTCTCTACATCATAGGAAAATATTACTCCTCTAAACAAATAACAATTATATTTATATTATAATATACTTTATGATTTTCGTCAATTCTGTTTACCAAACAAAAAATAACCTTTTTTGAACTGAACCCCAAAAATTGGACAGTTTATTATTAGTTTCTAATTAGGGGATTGTAGCCTGTAATTTACAGGAGACAGTCCTTTTAATTTTACTTTAATTCTATCATAATTATAGTAATTAATATAGTCATCT